>JAQUYA010000057.1 GCA_028692055.1 Lachnospiraceae bacterium
ACTTATCGGTCTGACCAATCTCGATGCACTGTATCTGACAGAAAAAGAGATTGAAAACATTTTTGAGCATGCCATGCTGATTGACAATTGAGTACTATGTTTTGAGAGAAACGACGGAAGTCAGGTAGTATATTTTATATCAGCATGTATGTCAATCGGTTGATATATCCGATTTCATCTATACCTTATCTTCTTATTGCCTTTTATCTGCAGTTATCCCAATGCCACATCCAATACCATCATAACGATAAAACCAATTGCAAACCCAATAGTTCCAATATCAGAATGTTCTCCTGCAGATGCCTCTGGTAACAGTTCCTCTACAACCACATATAGCATAGCACCCGCTGCAAAGGACAGTAAATATGGTAAGACGGGAATCACAAACTGTGATAATAATACGGTCAGAACTGCTGCAATAGGTTCCACAATTCCCGACAGCGTTCCATACATAAATGCTCTGCTTTTGCTGTTCCCCTCGCTTTTTAATGGCAGTGCTATAATGGCTCCTTCCGGAAAATTCTGAATTGCAATTCCCACTGCCAATGCAATTGCTCCTGCAATGGTTATTTCACTGCTTCCGGTTACCAGACCTGCAAATACAACACCGACTGCCATTCCCTCTGGAATATTATGCAATGTGACTGCCAGTACCAGCATTGTCGTTTTACGTAATTTTGTATGTGGTCCTTCGGGTTCATCACTATTCAGATGTAAATGGGGTGTCAATTTATCCATCGCAAACAGGAATGCCATACCAATAATAATCCCAACTGCTGCTGGAACAAATGCCATTTTTCCCATATGGTCCGACATGTCAATTGCCGGAATCAGCAGCGACCAAACCGACGCTGCAATCATTACCCCCGATGCAAATCCTAATAAGGACTTTTGTACCAATGGTTTGATTTCATTTTTCATAAAAAAAACACACGCTGATCCAAGTGTTGTACCAACAAATGGAATCAAAATTCCTATTATCATCATTGTATTCATATGTCCGCCTCCTGATTTTGTTACACTTCACGGGTCATTTATATATAGTTCTGCACTCTGTTCGGTCTATTCAAAATAACTGTCAGTCATAATATATGCAATTAAATTTGAAATGTCCTCTGCACAAGATTCTATATCTTCTTTTCCTTACATACTACATTTGCATCCCTATCTTATCCGCCTACTTTAGTTTAACACTTCCTGTTCTTCTATGAAAGTGTCTTTTACTTGCTTTCAAATATTCATTTTGGTATATTATTTACAGAAGTGTACTTACAGGCAGTGATTTTTACTTTTTAAGAGAGGTTATTCATTCCATGGAAAAAGAACAAAACAATACCAAGCGATTTCAGCAGGAACTGGATTTGGAAGAAGATGAACAATTAGATATGTTCTGTTTTATGGACGAATCGGAGCAGGACAAGGAATTATATGATACCAGTGATGATGTTGTCACGGATTCTTCTGTAGTTACCTATTCCGACTTGATAAATCCACTTTGTAAATCCTGCGAAAATTGCCAGTACAAAGCCATCACGAAGCATACAAAGGAATTAAAATGTACCATGTATGACTGTGATATACATCGTGATTTCACAGAATGTCGTGGTTATTTATCACAGCAAAGTATCAATTAATTCCTAAAACAGATTCCCTTCTACCCGATTCTAACAAATACTCTTTTTGCTGCTAATCCAAGACCAATACATATGAGAAATGCAATTAAAAATATGATATAAATCTGTCCTGCCAGTATTTCAAACAACATTCCGTACAATGCCTGCCCCATTGGGTGTGCACACATTACAAAGCACATAATAAGCGCCATTACTTTTCCTATTAATTGTGGTGGTGTTATTTGTTGTACATATGCCATCATCTGTACACTAAAAACAGTAGAAAATGCCATCATAACTACACAGCTGATTACAATCACAGAATAGGAAACCATTGCCGGCAAAGGGAAAAATACTGCAATCCCAATTGGAAGCAGTGTCGTGGTGCAAAATAATATAACCCGATAAGATTGTTGTATTTTTAACTTGCTGCCAGCCACACCTGCCAGAACTCCTCCCAGTAGTCCTCCTACAGCAAGTGCACCCTGTGCATAACCATAAAGTCTGTTACCAGTACTCTGCGAAAATCCCAGATGTTCATTAATAATAATAGGTACCCCAATAATGATTAGGGACGAAAATATCATATTAATTCCTGCCAAAATAATAGAAACTTTTCCAATAATCGGATTATCCCGCTTAATAAATTGAAAACTGTCCCGCATATCTTCCTTTACCATCACAAAAACATTGGACTGATTTTTATTCCTCTGAAAAGGAATATGAATAAAAATCTCCATAATGGCAGAACAGATAAAGCATATGATACTCAGAATCAAAATCGGTCTTAATCCCCAAAAACCAAATAAGATACCTCCTAATACCGGTCCGATCAAATTGGCCAAAGAACTTACCAGATTGATTACCGCATTCGCAGGCATGAGGTTATCTACCTCTGTAAGTACCGGAATAGCTGCCTGTACCGTCGGCTGATAGGCACCCTGTATCCCATAGAGAATCATTAACACAACAATAAGTAACACTACCAAATCTACCCTTTGCAGGAGTCCCATAAATAATAAAATAAGTGCTGCTGTAGAAAAATCCAAAATTACCATTACATTTCTTTTATTGACTCTGTCCGCTACAATTCCACCAACAGGTGCTAATACAATCATTGGTATAAAAGAACAGGCGGAAACAATTCCAAATAGTACCGCGGAATGTGTCTGGTTTAACAAATACAACGGCAATGCATATCGCAAAACTGCATTTCCAAATAATGATATAATCTGTCCTATCACAACCAGCGTGAAATCTTTATGAAACAATCTTTCTTTTTTCTCTTTCATTCTAATTTTCTTACCTCATTTTTCTTTTTCATTTTCTCTGAATCCAAATTAATTTTATTTAATACCGACCGTCGGTATGTATATTGGTAAAAAGAAGCTACTCCCTAAGGAGTAGTTCCATTAACTTATTTCTTTTGCCTGTTTTTTTCTCTTCCTCTGAATATCAATCAAATGCTGCTCCATCCCTTTATCCAGTAAACTTAAACCTAATGACTTCGTCAGTTCGTTAAAGAAACCTATTTTATCTGCTACATTTTCCTCTGTAAATGGATAAATTAATGGATTCAGCCAGATATTACTCATAAGAATCAACACGTCTGCCAATTCTCTTGGATAATCTGTATGAATAGAGCCATCTGTAAGACCCTGCCTGATAACCGGTTCAATATAACGGGGAACTATTTCCTCTATCATCATATTCATTTGGATAGCCAGAAATTTTGGATTCTCCAGAAGATTCGGTGTGACGGCTATTAAATCACGCTGCTTCAGATTTTTTAACGAGGACATAAACATTTCACGAAGCTTTTCCAATCCATTTAACGACTGGTTATCACGGATTTTCACCATCTGCTCCTCTACGATATCCGACATTCTCTTATAGGCTGCCAAAAGAATGCTTTCCTTAGACTTGAAGTGATGATAAATTGCCCCTTTGCTTAATCCACCTAATCCATCTATAATATCCTGAATGGAGGTATTATCATATCCCTTGCTTAAAAAGAGCTTCAGGGAAATATCTAGTATTAAATTAATCGTTTCTTCCGGATACTTATTTCGTGCCAATCTGTTCCCTCTTCTCATATACATACCAACAGTATGTATATGATATACCTAATGAATTATTCTGTCAAGCATGACTATTTCCTATTACTATTTTTTATGACTATTTCCTATTACTATTTTTTAAGCAATTCCAGTATTTCATTTTTGGAAACAAGTCCCACTGATTTCGTTACGATTTCTCCATTTTTAAATAATATTAGAGTTGGAATGGTCATAACTTTATAGCGTTGCGCCAGTTCACCCTGTTCGTCTACATTTACTTTACAGATTTTCGTATCTGTCACTTCGTCTGCCAGTCCCTCAATAATTGGTAATAACATCTTACAAGGTCCACACCAATCTGCCCAAAAATCTACCAAAACCGGTTTATCTGATTGTAATACCTCTTTTTCAAAATCCTGTACTGTTACATGTAATGCTGCCATATTATATTCCTCCTTGTTCTTTGAATGTTTCATTGTCATAAGTTTCAGTGTCATAAATTAGTATCGTGCATTTTACAAATTATAAACACTGGTACATGTCTTTCTTATAAATGAATTGTACACAATTTAATTTTGCACGTCAAGTGTTTTATTTATATTTATTTTTTTTTTATAATTACAACCACATATCATCAAACAATCAGAATGCAGACAAAACTAATCCACTGTCAGTCATGCATGCAATAAGTGCTTCCAGTGTATTTGAGAATATAATTCCATGACTCCTTATTTTATCTATATTCATACTGATGTTTCTGGGATTGTCTGCAAAAGCCTGCTCATTTACCATTACACGCTCCTCAGGTATTCCAATTGCTTTAAAAAATGCCACCACCATCTCATACGTATTCATCTGATTCTCTGAACCATAATTGTAAATACCACCTGGTAATTCAAACACCTGTGATAAATTCCGCAGTGCATCACCTACATAAGTTATTCCCCTATAGTCATAACATGGAAAGGATGCACGTTCCCCTCTTTGGAGAATAGACGCTAAATTGCGCAGGAAATCACCGTGCTCCCACTTTGCGTTTGAAACGGTATCATACATCCAGCTTAGTCGAAGTGCAACTGCATCGGGACAGTTCTGCAACATTCTTTGTTCTGCTTCCAGTTTTTGCCTGCCATAGACATTCTGTGGGGTTACCCTTTCAGACTCCTTATGTGCGTTATTTTCCCGGCTTCCGAAATAAATCTGGTCTGAGCTGCAGAAAACTAACTTTGTATGATGGTCTGCGCATGCTTTTGCTATATTTTCTGTTCCGGTTACATTAATGGTAAAAGATTTTTCAGGCTCTCTCGTGCACTGCCCTACATCGGATACTGCCGCGCAATGTATTACCTTTTGCGGTTCGTAGCGTTCAAAATACTGCATTACTTCTTCTAAATTTGTAATGTCCATTTCCGCATGTGCAGGTGCAACTATCTGATATCTATCCTTAAAATGCTCTTTTATCCTGCTTCCCAGAAATCCATTTACACCTGTAACCAACATCACTTCCATTGACTGATTTCTCCTTACCTACTCCTCTACCGGTGTTTCATGCAGTACTGCTATGATTTGTTCATAATCTTCCCTTACCACCGCAAATAATTCATCTGCATGTTCCATACTTCCACCACGCAGTTCTTCCACGAGTGGAACCACCGCATCCATTAATTTCTGTATGCTCAAATTTCCAACAATTCCCTTAAAGGCATGGGCATAATGAAATGCCTGTTCCACATCTTTCGCTGCTATTGCCTGTTCCAACTTTCGAAAATTTTCATCCTGTGGAAAACTTAAAAGAAACTTCTCGTATAACTCTTTCTTGCGGAAACGTTGCATTCCTCCGTTATAATCAATTCCTGCCTTAACCAATACATATCTATTCATTCTTTTGTTCCCCAATCTTTTTTATTTTATACATTCCAGTTACCTCAAGAATTCTCAAATGCATCTTTTAATGTCTTGTATAAAATTTCTGTATCAATTGGTTTTGCAATATGACCATTCATTCCTGCTGCAAGTGCATCTGAAATATCTTCTGTAAACGCATTTGCTGTCATTGCATAAATCGGCATGGTCTTCGCCTGCGCGTGTTCGGAAGCACGTATTTTTCTGGCTGCCTGATAGCCATTCATCACGGGCATATGAATATCCAAGAGTATAGCGTCATAAGTACCCGGTTTGGATGCTTCAAAGATTCGTACTGCCTGCGCACCATCTTCCGCACAATCTGCCTCCACACCCACCATGGAAAGTAATTTAATTGCTACTTCCATATTCAATGCTACGTCCTCGGCTATCAATACTTTATGACCCGATAAATCATATACGATTTCATCCGCCGTAAGTTTCGTATATTTTCCACCACTAATTTTCATCAGGAGATCAAAAACACTGGATTGAAATAATGGTTTGGAAATAAAGAAATTAACACCTGCTTCTTTTCCTTCTGCCTCGATTTCATTTAAATCAAATGCAGAAACAATGATAATAATGGTATCTTCATCAAAGATTTCACGAATTGCTTTTGTTACTTCAAGCCCATCCATCCCAGGCATCTTCCAGTCAACAAAACACAAGGTGTACGGTTTCCCCTTATCTTCAGCATCTCCCAACATCATCAATGCCTCTTCACCCGAAGTCGCTGTTGCATGTTCTACACCGATTCTGGACAATACAATCGACGTATACTCACAGGTTTCCCTGTCATCATCAATTACCAAAACTCGTATATCCTGTAGTTGAATCTCTTTTATTTCTGTCTGCAATACACCGGCTGAAACCGGTACATCAAAGGGAAGCTCTACTGTAAATGCTGTTCCAACGCCTACTTTACTTTCTACGTGAATAGAGCCCTTCATCATATCTGTCAAATTCTTTGCGATAGACAAACCAAGTCCACTGCCACCATGCTTTTGTGCCGTCATTGCACTTGCCTGTTCAAATGGCATAAATAATCTGCTCTGCATCTCTTCACTTATGCCACAACCCGTATCCGATACAACAAAACGAATGAATACCTTTGATTCTCTTGCATCGGTCTGTGACACCAGCACACTAACTTCTCCACCGCTCTGTGTAAATTTTACTGCGTTTGACAATAAATTTAACAATATCTGATTTACGCGCAATGCATCTCCAATCAGTTCCTCGTATGTAATTCCATTCAGACGCATATCAAATTGAATCTTCTTTTGTTTACATTGTGTATAGTACAGGTTGGAAATATCCGACAAAACCTTTTTAAAATTAAATGTTTCGTGGGCAATTTTTAATTTATTGCTTTCAATTGCCGACATATCCAATACATCATTGATAATACTTAATAAAATCTTGGAAGAACCTTCTATTTTAACCAAATCCTCCGTTATTTTATCTGCATCATGGATCTCGTTTTTAGCAATCGTCGTTAATCCAATAATCGCATTCATCGGGGTCCTTATTTCATGACTCATTTGTGCCAGAAAGCGGCTCTTTGACTCATTTGCATGATTCGCTCTCTCCGTAGCCTCTGCCAGCTCCTCATTCTTATGAAGCATTTGATTCAAATGCCGTTTTCTGGTTTCGGATAATCGAATCAGCATCGCCATAACAAGCAGAACCAATATCAATACCATAATAAATGGTACCCGATATTTATATAGCATATCCAGCAGACTCGGTGTATACGTATTTGTCACGGTATGATTTACTGTAATCTGACTGATTTCTTTCTCGCTCAAAGTTGCAATACATTTATTCAGTATGGCAAGTACCATTTCATTTTTTTCCGTACGTTCGCCCAATACACTTAACTTTTCATCCATGAAAAATGTCGGAAGTGCCACTAGACCTTCATAATGAGGATCTTGAAGCATTGGTGTAATAATATTAATATTCTGTGCAACAAAATCTGCATCTCCGCCGAGAACCGCTTTCATACACTCCGCGGTTGTTTTATATTTTACAATATTAAACTGTGGGAATTCACTTTCAATATAACTTTGCAATGCTGAATAGCTTTGTGGAATGGCTAATGTATAATGTACATTGGGGGAATCCATTTGATAGGTATTGCCTATTCTGGTAGTAAGAATTACATTGCTTTCATAAAAGCAGTCCGATACGTTCAATTTATTCAAATCAAAATTCGGATTATCCGTCATAACCCCTGCAAGTAAGGTATCCGGGTGTTCTCCTACATAATCTGCTGCCTGTGTCCCTGCCGGAGCCACCATATATTGAAATTTTAATCCGCTTCGCTGTGCAATAGTATTCATAATATCAATCACAATACCTTCCGCGGTGCCCTCTTCATTCATGTTGGAAATAGGAATTCGGTTTGGAATAATTGCAATTTTAATGGTATCTGCTGATTGAATAAATTCCATTTCTTCCCTGGTAAGCAGAACATCTGCAGAAACCCCATGATACATATAATATTCATTATATAAGTTTGCCTCAAAGTAAGGATTCTCTGCCAGCATCTCACCCAATGCATTATCCAATTTTTTCATTAAATCTCTATTGGTTTTCCCTGTAATAAAATAAAAAGGATCCGAGCCAAACTTACCAACTACTTTTGCATTTGTTTGTAAGGCAAGGCTTCCCATAGCAACCCCATCCACTTCTTTTCTTTGAAGTGCATTAAAAGTTTCCTCCTCAGAACTAAAATAAACCGATTCATAAGTAAAATGATTGCTCTCTGCATATTCATGAAATGCATCATTTTGAAAACTATTCTTTAAAAATGCGATTCTCATACCATTGAAATTCTGAAAATCATTATAATAATATCGTTCATCTTCTTTTCGCACATATAAAATACTGGATTCGGAACCAACTGCATATTTAGAAAACAAAAATTTCTGCCGACGTTCCTCCGTACTCTGTGCATGGCATAAAAAGTCAATTTCTCCATGTTCCACCTTATCTAACAATTCACTCCATGTTCCATGCACATATTCATATTTCCAACCTGTATATTTGGCTATTTCATTTAAATAATCAACGCCATAACCCTTATAAGAGCCATTTCCACTTGATTCTATAAAACCCTGATAATCTATGTAACCGATTTTAATTACCCTTTGAGGTTCTGCATCTGATGCAAAAACAGGCACGCCCTCACACACCAATAATATCCCTATCGCCAGAAACATTCCTATTTGCTGCAGTAGTTTTTTCATCTGCGTTTCCCCCTTTGTACACCGGTCACATCTTAATTCACTCCATACTCCTGATTTATCCTATTTTTTTACAGGCGATGATAAAGCTATCACCGCCTGTTTGTTCCTGTTTTCCTTTTATTATTTACCTATTTTTTTATCATTTCCCAAAATATGATTTATCAGCCAATTTGTCAGGAACTCCAGAATTTCATCAATTACCTGGTCAGAGTTTTCGTCCAGATTCTCAAAATCCATCTCTTCTAATTTTTCAATAAACGCATTGTGCTGCACCTTCTGCGTAAACATTCTTTTGTACTCAATGCTTTCCATATATGCTTCTTCATGTTCAAAATGTGTCTTCGTGTAATCTCTGAGTTCATTTAAAACAGCTGTTACCTGGTCGTACTTGTCTACCAGAAAATCATTATTTCTTAACTGATAAGTTTCCTCTGCAATTTCAAACAGTTTGCGGTGTTCATTATCAATGCTTTCTATTCCCGTTAAATATTCGTCTTTCATTTCATACATAATAAAATCCTCCTAATTTATCCTATCAGTACACTCTATAAATTATCTCTAGTAGTATTATAACACATAAAATATCCATATAAAGGATAAAATTCTTCAAAATTATACAAAAAATAATTACTCCATAAATTCATAATAATCTTTTTCACTTGAAAAAAGCATGTATGTCCCACCAATCAAACCCATATATCCTTCATGCACATAATATCCTTTCATAAAAATACCTCCTTGCTATGCTATACAGTGTTTTCTTATCTGTATATAACATAACAAAGAGGCTGTCCCTTATATGGTACTTTAAATTCACACTACACTTCTTAATCCCTCAATTTTACTCAGAACACCCATTCCAGCAATAGGTACACAATTTGCTTGGATCTATTCCAACCGACTCAATCATATCATCCAGACGATGATACAAAAGGGATGAAAAATTCAGTTCTCGTCCGATAGTCTGAGTCATTGCATGATAACGGTCTGTATTTGGGTTGGTATATTCGCTCAGATACTTATCGTCGTCGGAGCCTTCCAGCCGTTTTATCACTTTTCGTGCAATCAGTTCCATTTCTGATGTGGAACGTGAGAAATTCAAGAACTTACAACCATACACAATAGGAGGACAGGCTGCACGTATATGCACTTCTCTGGCTCCACTCTGGTATAGGAATTCTGTGGTTTCACGCAGCTGTGTACCACGAACTATGGAATCATCTATTAATAATAAGTTTTTCTTACGGATTAATTCATGAATCGGAATCAGTTTCATCTTTGCAATCAGATTTCGCTGGCTCTGTATCGTCGGCATAAAGGAACGTGGCCATGTCGGTGTATACTTAATAAAAGGTCTGGAAAATGGTATACCGGAGGCATTGGCATAGCCGACTGCATGTGCAATACCGGAATCCGGCACTCCTGCCACTATATCCGGTCTGGCATCATCTCTGCCTGCCAGAAGTTCGCCACATTTATAGCGCATTTCTTCAACGCTGACCCCTTCATAGGAGGAAGACGGGTAGCCATAATAAACCCAGAGAAAGGTACAAATCTTCATATCTTTTCCCGGTGCTGCGAGCGTGGTAACTGCCTCCGGTGTCATAACTATGATTTCTCCCGGTCCCAATTCCTTATAGCTTTGGTATCCCAGATTAAGATACGCGAAACTTTCAAAACTGGCACAAAAAGCACCTTCTTTTGAACCGATTGCAACTGGTGTTCTTCCAAGCTTATCTCTTGCAATATAAATACCTTTTGGTGTCATACAAAGAACGGACATAGAACCCTCGATTACGTCCTGTGCATGTTGTAATCCATCTACCAGATTTTCTTTTTGATTAATAAGTGCCGCAACCAATTCTGTTGCATTAATATCACCACCACTCATCTCTAAGAAATGTGTATTTCCTGACCGAAACATTTTCGCAATAATTGCTTCCACATTATTTATCTTACCCACTGTAGCAATTGCATATGTGCCATGATGGGAACGTACCAGCAAGGGCTGTGGTTCATAATCCGAAATACACCCCAGTCCCATATATCCCTTCATTTCATTTACATCCTTTTCAAATTTTGTCCGAAAAGGTGAATTTTCAATATTATGTATAGAACGCTCAAAACCATTCTTTCCATATACCGCCATACCTCCACGTCTGGTTCCCAGATGTGAGTGATAATCCGTTCCAAAAAATAAATCAAATACGCAGTCTTCCCTCGAAGCTACTGCAAAAAATCCGCCCATTTGTAATCCTCCTTGGTTTCTATATCTATCAAGATACATTATACCTACTTGGACTATATTTTGGCAATCTTATTCCGAAGCTTCATCATTTTTTTATCAATGGATTCTAAAGAATCCGCATAATCCATTAATTCCTTCTCTATTTTTTCACTGTCATTATCCGTGTTTTCTTTTTTATAACGCAATTGGTGGTCAAGTACTGCCCAATAATCCATTGCAAATGTTCGTAACTGTATCTCTACCTTTACCATCTCCTGCTTGCCGCCATACGGTATCATTAGCTTCACAATCAGGTGCAGACTGCGATATCCAGTCTTTTTCGGGTGTTCCATGTAATTTTTGATTTTAATGATTTCCATATCTTTATGAGTATTTAACACATCTGCCACCAGATACAAATCATCCATGTAATAGCATACTGCCCTTGCCCCAATAATATCATTAATGACTTCAAGTGCCGTTTCATAATTTTCCTCACAGCCTTTTTTTCTCAATTTTACTTTTATGCTATTGGGCTCTTTGATTCTGCCGGATATATTATGAATCAATATCCTGCCTTCCCGTACCGAAAGTTCTTTATTTATGAGTTGCAATTTATTCATTACGGTTTGCAGGGCAATTTGATTCTTTGCCACTATTTTTTCACTCTCTAACTTTTCAATTGGCTGCATTTCCGAATCCTTCTTTTTGTTTGTTTACTTTTTTTCTTCTTGCAAGTTCTTCAGATAATTCATATTGACTGGAATACTTCCTATCTTTATCTGTTGTGAATGCAATCGTAATCGACAATAATGGAAATTTTTCAATAATACCATGCCTGTTTTTCACTTCAATATATCCCTTCTGCCTGTCTTCTTCGGAATAGTATTCATGTGCCTTTTCTTCAAATATCTTTGTTATTTTATTAACCAGCTCTTCATACCGATTGTGATACAGAATCACTATATTAATCAGAGTTTCCAATTCTTCTTTTGTTTCAATTCCTTCTGCGATCAACTGCACTCTCGTCATTCGGGAAAATTCCACAAGACTCTTTACCAGAGCGTATTTGCTATTGCTTTTCTGCAGTTCACGTACTAACTGCATATCCAGCTTCACAAAATGTGGTTGTAATTCACAAATCAGATTTAATCCAGAATAGCAGGAACCTAAATCATCAATGGCTATTTCATATTGCTGTTCCTTGTAATGCTCTACTACATCGGAAAACCCCTCCTTATCCTTACTGGATTCTCTTTCGGTTATTTCAAAAACAATCTGTGATGGGTTAATACTGTATCTGCGTAAGTATTCTTTTGTAAATCCTGTTTGGAATTTACGGTCGTGAATAATGCAGGGACTGACATTTAAAAACAATCTTTTTTCCCGCGTTTTCTCTTTACTCTCTGCCCATACTTTTAATGCTTTTTTTCTACATAGTTGTTCCAATTCCCATATTTTTCTATATTTAATTGCCGCATTAAATAATTTCTCCGGATTCTCAATGCTGCTTTCCCCTTTAATCCTGCTTAATGCTTCATACCCAATTACACTGCCATCACGTAAGGAAACAATAGGTTGAAATACTGGATAAATTCTTTCTTGAATAAGAATATCTTCTATTTCTTTTCGATCCCGTTCCTGTGTTTCCTCTTTCACATACTGTTTCAGCATCATTCCGATTTCCTCTCAAAATTCTTATATGACATGCCCTTGCGAAAGTTTTTTTACACATGCTAATTATCTTTTGCCACCCCAATACTACGCATGTTTTCCTTTTTATACAACAAAGTCTGTGTATTGCTTTTGTTAAATAGTGGTAAAGAAAAAATCCTTGAATATGTAGATAATTTACATACTCAAGGATTTATAAAAAATTTTATTATCTTTTGTTCTCTCTGGAAAGATTCTGGATAAACAGTATCAGCTCTGGAGTACAATTATTTTTTACAATTGTAACTCCCTGATTTTGGGAAATCATAATATTAAAATTATCCTTTTCTTCTAAATACGATAAATCTTAGTATTTTACTGAATATCCTCCAATACATACGGCGTTTGCTGATATACGTAATAATTTATCCAGTTTGTATACAAGTCGTTGCAGTGAGAACGCCACTGTAATTTTGGTTTCTTCGTACAATCGTCCTCTGGATAATAGTTTACCGGCATTTTAATTCGGAAACCTTTCTCCTTATCTCTCATATATTCCTGATGCAGCGTATAACGGTCATATTCCGGATGCCCCATGACAAAGACCTGTCGTCCTTCTTTGGCTATTGCCAGGAAGACTCCGGCTTCTTTAGATTCTGCCATTACTTTAAGCTCTGGACAGTTGTGAATGTCCTCGGAGGATATCGCTGTATATCTGCTGTGTGGAGCCATAAAATAATCATCAAATCCTCTTACCAAAGGCTCTTTGCGGTTGGATACTTCATGTGCATACACACCAAACAGTTTTTCTTTCAGCATATATTTTTCCAGTCCAAAGTGATAATAAACACCTGCCTGTGCCCCCCAGCAGATATGCAAGGTGGATTGTACATGGGTTTTTGACCATTCCATGATTTCACACAGCTCCGGCCAGTAATCTACTTCCTCAAATGACATTTTTTCCACTGGTGCTCCTGTAATAATCATTCCATCAAACTTTCGTTCTTTCACTTCACGAAAGGTATTATAAAATTTATTCAAATGGTTTACCGATGTATTCTGGGAAATATGACTATCTGCATTCATAAAGGTCAAGTCCACCTGTAACGGTGTATTTGAAAATGCACGCAGTAACTGCAATTCTGTTTCTTCCTTCATCGGCATTAAATTCAAAATACAAATCTGTAGGGCACGGATATTTTGGCTTAATGCTCTTTTTTCGTCCATAACAAATATATTCTCATTTTCTAATATTTCTTTTGCTGGTAAATCACCTTGAATTTTAATTGGCATATTCTCTCCTATCTGCGACTTTTTGTCGCTCTGTGTTTTCTGCTTTACAAATACTCAAGCCTTTCTGCTTCGCAGGTACTCAAGCTTTTCTGCTTCGCAGGTACAATAAATACTTTGTATTTATTGTACTTTCGCGGCATTCGCCAAATATTCATGCAAGCATGATATTTTCCTCATTGCTCGCGAAAAAAAAGCTTTCGTCTATGAATTTCTTCAAGGACGAAAGCTATATGCTCCGTGTTACCACCTTAATTTATCTATATCTCACGATATAAACCTCCACAAGTACGGAATGTTTGAACTCATTCGATACTCTGACGCTATAACGGGCGTTCCCATCGTAGCCTATGCATTTCGCAGTCGGTACGCAGCTCCAAGACCATTTTCAATAATGCCTTCTGTGCTTCTTTCCACCATGCGAAGCTCTCTGTGTCATATCTCATTATCTACTTTTCTTTTCATTGCCTTTGGTTTATGAATAATTTTATTGTATCCTTAATTTTATGGAGTGTCAACTCAAATTTTTCTTATATAACTCATTCTTTATTTCTTAATATTCGTTTTGAACTATTTTTCCTTCTATGCTTTCTCTTTGATAAATATCGTATACGTACGCTGAGCTTTCCAAATACAATCCGGTTTCTTCATCACATAATTTTTCATATGTTTCCGATGAGAAAAAAATGTGAACTGCATCTGATATGTTTTTGCCTGTATCATTTACAATAAAAGCAACGATATCCTGCGTAATGTATTCTATGAGCTGCTTTCTTTTATTCATAAAAAGCACCTGCTTTCTTTAAATAACTTAATGATTTTTCCGTATGAAAAGAATATTGATTTGTTAATTTTTTATATTTCATTTCTTTCACAAGAATATCAACATCAATAAAACCTTTGGAAAACTGTCGAAATAACAAAGCTAAATCATCATTTGCAATTGGTCCAATTACAACATCATACTTATTATCATGATTACATTCCAAACTTGAAATATCTTTATAATCCCTATTTCGATTGTTGATTACAAATAATGCCCAGTCTTTTACCGGAGCATCAAAAATTTTGACAGAAATATTCCCATCATTCAATGCCCACTCATCAAACACATATTGGTTAATACAAGGTTTTCCACCATAAATGCGTGCAACCCGCTGTGCCATTTTCTGTGCCTGTTCCTTTAGTGTTGTCAAATAAAATCCTTGACCAAAATCTTTATATAATCAACATTTTTGAAAATCAATATCTTCTATTTCAACATTTGAACCATGATACAAAATCACTCTATGCTTCCTCCATTATTTTTGCAAACAATTGTCAAATCTTCTACTGCATCATCTAAAGATAAAGTATGTTCAATCTCATAATTTTCCTCTAGAAAATCTAGTCCCTTATAATCATATAAATAAATGGAAGCAAAACGCGGAGAAAGACTTTTCTTACTTGCAAATTCATTTATGCATACGACCGTATAATCAATTTGTTTTCTTTTCATATCTGACATACCAATACCTGCCTTTCCCTTTTTCTATATTATAACCGATAAAACTAAAATATAGAAGTATTTTACTTATTCAACAAATACTGCTGCATAAATTCTTCTTCTGTCAGTATAGGAATCTCCAGTTCCCTTGCTTTTTTATTTTTGGAAGAAAAAGATAAAGCATCATTGTTGATAAGGCAAACCGTCTTAGAAGTAACACTTCCGGTCACCTTACCGCCTTTTTGTTCAATGGCTTCCTTCATTGCATTGCGGTTTTCGAAGTGTTCCAGACTTCCGGTTATCACAAATACCATTCCCTGTAGAGTCTGGCTGGCTTCATCTACTTCCTCAACGGCAATCTCTATTTCTGGAAGAAGTCTGTTTAGCTTCTCCATATTCTCTTCATCCTGAAAATAATCCCGAAAAGTTCCTGCGATTATTTCTCCCACGCCATCGATTGCACTCAGTTCCTCCACCTCCGCATGGCGCATGGCATCCAGGTCATTGCGGTATTCCCTGCATATCATCTTCGCATTTGCCAATCCGATATTCGCAATCCCCAGACTGTATATGAGCTTTGCAAGTGTTGTATGTCTTGCCTTTTGAATACTTTCCCACAGATTCTGATAGGATTTCTCGCCAAGTCCTTCCATCTGAATGATTTCATCCTTATATGCATCTAAATGAAAAATATCTGCAAATTCATGTATATAACCTTTTCCAATAAATTTTTCCAGCGTCGCTTCTGACAATCCGTCGATGTTCATGGCATCACGGCTTACAAACAGGGTAAATGATTTGATTTTCTTTGCCTCACAGGTCGGATTGATACAGTAGAGTGACTGCACATCACTTACCTGCTTAATTTCTGTCTTTCCACCGCATACCGGACAGACCTCAGGAATCTTTATCGTATTGCTTTCCGTCAGGTTATCTGCTATCTGGGGAATAATCATGTTTGCTTTATAAACAGTTATCTTATCCCCAATTCCAAGCTTTAACCCGCGCATAATACTGATGTTGTGTACCGAGGCACGGCTGACTGTCGTTCCCTCTAATTCGACCGGTTCAAAAA
>JAQUYA010000058.1 GCA_028692055.1 Lachnospiraceae bacterium
TGTCCTGAATAATATCTGTCAAACAGAAGTAAATGAGCTAACACAGGAGGAAAACGGAATCACTTATATTGTAAATGAAAAAAGACAGGTTATTTCATTTCCGAATGCAATGTTTATGGGGATTACGCTGGATGAAAATCTATCCATGGAACAATTTATCCGTCTGAGCGGACTGTTAAAGAATAAGACCATTACCATAAATGAATACAGTGATGGAAGGACAGGTTGGACATTTTATTCCGTATACGATAAAGACTACATGCTTCGGGATATTAAGACTGCCCAGCACCTCTTTATCGTGGTGGGAGCGATTGTAATTCTATTTGCCGGTTTGCTGATTACCTATGTGGTGCAAAAAATTATTCATGCAGTAACCGGAGTGATTCAGGGAATGAATCAGGTAAAAGCAGGCAATCTGGAAGTGATTGTTCCAGTGGAAAATGAAGATGAAATAGGACAAATAGCACATAATTTTAACGATATGACGGGAGAAGTGAGAAGCCTTGTTTCAGAAGTGAAAATAGCAACCGACCGACTGAAAAATGCAGAAATAAAAGCTCTGGAAGCACAGATAAACCCTCATTTTTTATATAATACTTTGGATTCTATCAATTGGATGGCAATCGAAAAGGGGGAATATGAGATAAGCAACATGCTTCGGAATCTCGGAGTTATTTTACGTTACAGCATAAACAAGAGCAATCAGATGACAACTATTCGCGAGATGGGGGACTGGGTTGATAAATATATCAGCCTGCAAAAGGTTCGGTTTAACAATGCATTTGATTACAAGCTTACCATTGATGAAGTGGCAAAGGAGAAGAAGGTTTATAAGCTTTTGTTACAGCCCTTTATCGAGAATGCAATTCTGCATGCTTTTGTAGGCATAGAGCAGGGGGGAAAAATCAACATTGATATTATGGCCGATGAGAAAGAAGCCAATATATGTATTATTATTGAGGATAATGGAATCGGAATGCCGCAGGAAATGGTTCAACTGTATAATGACAGAAAGAGAGCGATTCAGGAGGACGGAGAACATATTGGCCTGCACAATGCATTTTCACGTATGGATATGTACTATGGAGAGCGTGCAGCCTGGAACCTGACGAGCATAAAGGATATGGGAACTGTAATTACCATGAAAATTCCATATAATACGTATAATAGAGAGGATTAAGGATGCGGATATTAATCGTAGAAGATGAAGTGATGATTCGCGTTGGTATGGGAAAGTTAATTGAAAATGAAACCAATCATCGAATTATTGGAGAAGCTAAGAATGGAAAAGAGGGATTGGATCTGGCGGAACGCTATAAGCCAGATTTAATTATCACCGATATACGCATGCCTGAAATGGATGGCTTAGAAATGCTAAAGGAAATGCGAAACAGAAAGATAGAAACAAAGGCAGTCATTTTAACGGGGTATGCAGAATTTGATTATGCACAAAAAGCAATTGTACTGGGGGTAGAAGATTATCTGCTGAAACCAATTGGTGTCGAGGATGTAAAACAGCTTTTGGACAAGCTGGAAGATTCCATGGAGAAGGAACAAAATAGACAAAAAGGTCCGGAAACTTTTTTTCGTGATATTTATCTGGGAAGTGAAAGGGAATATCGGCAGGAAGCCATACAGGAGTTTATAAGCAGCTTCAGTGCCGAAAATCATTCCTGCCAATTGTATTTGGGTTATATAGGCGCAGCGGATGCAAACTACAGACAGGAGTTTGATGAAAAGATGGAAATGATAAAGGAACGGATTCCAGAAGTTCATGTGATTCTTGTAAATATTGATAAATTGCAGGAAATATTATGCTTCGTGCATGGAGAAGCACCTTGCCTTACAAAATTTGAGGAGGCTTTCCGTCGAAAGATTATGAAACATAGTATGGAGGGCAGACATGCGGTCTGGAGTCAGGTAACATTTTCAAAAATTGCACTTTTGTATGAGAAGCTGCAGCAGGTACAGCAGCTAATGACGTATAGCCTTTCCTTTGAAGAAGGAGCATTTATTACGGAAGAAAAGGTACTTACATTTCATGAAGAAAAATTTATATATCCCATGGAATTAGAAAATCAGATAAAAAGCTCTATTTGTAATGGCAGGATTCAGGATTTGCGGACCGATATTCAGAAATTTCTGCTTTATATGAAGGAACACCAGTATTCTTCACAAAATATCAAACATAGTTATCTACGCTTTCTTTCCTTTCTTTCTAATTTAATGCAGGAAATCGATAAAAATACATTTGCGCAAATACAGAATCAGTGTTTTATAAAGCAGATTGGGGATGCAAGAACCCAGTATGAGGTAGAACAGATATTTGCGGATATTACAGAGCTGCTGGAGAATGCGCAGGAGAAAAAGGAAGATATTCATAATTATACGATTAAGAGAGCGATTAACTATATCCGTGAGCATTTTATGGAGGGTATCAGTCAGGAAGAAATTGCAGAAAATTTAGACATAACACCAGAGTATCTAAGCACTTTATTTTATAAGGAAATGGGAGTGAACTTTTCCGTATTTCTAAAAGAATTTCGGATTAGCTATGCGAAAAGACTGTTAAAGGGAACCGATATGAAAATCTATGAAATAGCAGAAGCAGTGGGCTATCATGATGCAAAATATTTTATGAGAGTGTTCAAGGAAGTACAGGGAACATCACCGAAAGAATATCGTACCAGAAGCTAGACACGTTGGAGGAAATATGGTTGGGAAAAAGTGGAGTATAAAAGGTAGATGGGATAAAAAAGCAATCCTGTTATTGATAGTGGTGAGTCTGCTTATGTGTGGGTGTGCGAAAAAAGAGAATGAAGTCGCATCAGAGGATAAGGAACGGGAGAAGCTGGTACTCTGGTCTTATTATGAAACAGAAGCACAGCAAAAGGCATTAGATACACTTATGAAGGATTTTAACCGTTCACAGAATACCTATGAAGCGAGCTGGAAATATGTACCAATGACTGAATTTACAAAAAATTTGTCAATAGGTGTGACGGAGGAAGACCTTCCGGATATGGTGATTATAGATAATCCAGATATGAAAACGTATATTAATCTGGGTATGTTTGCGGATATTACGCCATATATCCATGAGTGGAACCGTACAGAGGATTACTATGTAGAGGTATTGAGCTCGGTAAAGAAAGAGGAAGCTTATTATGGACTACCCATCTGTTGTAATAATCTGGGACTCATTTATAATCAGGATATGCTGGAACTGGCAGGGCTGCAGCCACCGGGAAATTGGGAAGAATTGCTGATTTGTGCGCAGAAACTTTCTACCGAAAAAACATATGGATTTGCAATGTCAGCATTAGAGGGAGAGCAATGTTCCTTTCAGGCAGCACCATGGATACTGTCTGCCGGAAAAATGGAATTCGCCTTTGCAGAAGAAGCATGTCTGTCTGCATTTACAAAAATGAATACACTTTTACAGAATGGATATATGGACCGTAATTGTGTGAACTGGTCACAGGTAGATATTGCACGGAAATTTGTCGCTGGTGAAGCAGCGATGATGGAAAATGGCCCATGGGTATTGTCTATGCTGGAGGAAGCAAATATGTCTTTTGGTATTGTCCCGTTACCTGTTGGGGAGGAAAACAGGGTATTAATTGGAGGAGAGAATCTGGGCGTCATCAAGGGAAAAAACGTTGACGGTGCAGTGACATTCTTAAAATATTACAATCAGGATACTGTAATGCAGAAATTCTGCAAAGAAGCGAGGGTGCTTCCACCGAAGAGAAGCCTTGCGGTACAGGAAGGAGAAGACAATCCGAAGCTAATGGTTTTTGTAAAACAGATGGACACCGCCCTTTCCAGAAGTTCATTTTCACAGTGGTCAAAAATATCAATGGGGATATCCGATGCCTCCTACCAATTATTCACCGGAGAAAAGACGCCGGAAGAAATTGCAGAACAATTAAATACACAATGGAAAGAATAAGATAGAAAAAGTTACTTAAATATAATCCACCTAGTTTAAATAATTAGAATTAAAGATAGAATGGCCTTCCCTTATAATGAGTTTATCAGATAAAGATACTGATAACACATTTTAAGGAGGGTTATTTTTATGAGAAGGAAACTTGTATCAACATTACTTTCTGCTGCGCTTGTCTGCACCATGTTAGTGGGCTGTGGAAGCAGTGCAGCAACAGAAGTGCCGGCGACTGAAACACCAGCTGCAGCAACGGAAGCAGAAGCAGCAACACAGACAGAGGCAGCGGCTTCCACTTCAAGTGGAGAGCGAAAAGAGGTTGTAATCTGGGATTATTTTGAAACAGATGCACAAAAGGCAATGATGGACAGCCTGATTACCGGATTCAATGAATCACAGGACGAATTCGCAGCATCACATGTATATGTACCTTTTTCGGATTACGAAAAACAATTAACACTCGGAATTGCTTCCGGAGAACTTCCAGACCTTGTTATTATGGATGGTTGTGGAATGGCATCCTTTATACAGTTAGGACTTATGGCGGATATTTCAGATGCAGATATTGCCTGGGATGAATACATACAGGGACCTATGGATTCTACGATGCTGGAGGGAAAACATTATGGCATTCCGTTTGCGACAAACTGTACTGCATTATTCTATAATAAGGATTTGTTTGATGCAGCAGGAATTGATTACCCAGACGAAAATACAACATGGGCTGATTTTGAAGGAATGGCAAAAACCTTGACAAAAGACGGCGTAGTCGGATTTGGAAATGCAGGTGTGAATACGGATGAGGGTACCTTCCAATGCTTGCAATGGTTATATACCGCAGGTGGTTCATACACAGATATCAAGAGTGGTGTAGCAGCATATGACTTAATGCAAAAGATGATAGAAGAAGGTGCGTGGACAAAAGAGGCGGTAAACTGGACACAATCGGATGTTAATAACAACTTTATGGCGGGAAATATTGCAATGCAGCAAAATGGACCATGGCAGATTCCTGGAATTGCAGAAAACGCACCAGAGTTAAATTATGGAGTAACTACTTTACCAAAATTAGATGCAAATGCAGGTCAGGCTACTTCAATTCTCGGCGGTGAGAATATGGGTGCGGTTAATAAGGAAGATACTTCAGGAGCAGAAGCATTTATTAAATATTATGATCAAACGCAGGTGATGGTAGATGCCATGAAACAGTATGGCTCCTTCCCACCAAAAACAGAAGCAGCTAAAGATGCTTATTGGACCGAAGACCCAATTCAGGCAGCATTTATCACGCAGCTCGAAACCTCTATTCCAAGAGGTCCATCTCCGGCATGGCCATCTTATTCAGCAGCAATACAAACCGGATTTCAGGAGGTTATGACTTCTGCAAAGACACCAGAACAGGCAGCCGCTGATACACAGGCAGCTGTAGAGGCAGTAAAATAAAATATATAAATAGAATGAATAAAAAATAAAAATGGGGGTTGTTGTGTCGAAGCAGCAGCCCCTTTGGTGTAAGGATGTAATAAAGTAAAGGTATCGCAGGTAATGAACTGCGCTACGAGAGGAGAAAGAAGATGAAAGAAAATATAAAGAAAAAATCAGCAGCTTATCTGGGAATTGCATTCTCATTACCTGCATTGATTTATATGATGGTGTTTATTGGATATCCAATGGTACAAAATTTTATTCTTAGTTTTAAAAATGTAGATGTATACACATTTGCAAGACCGGAAAACCAATCTTTCGTAGGACTTCAGAATTATACGGCATTATTTACAGATGCCAATTCTATTTTACCAAAAGCCATTTTGAATACGGTGATTTTTACCGTGGCTTCTATTTTTTTTCAGTTTATAATCGGCTTTGGATTAGCGCTGCTTTTTAATAAAAAATTTCCGGGTTGTTCTTTTTTCCGTGGAGTTACCATGATTTCATGGCTGCTACCGGTAACGGTTGCCGGATTACTGTTTAAATTCATGTTTCAATTAAATGGAGGTATTGTAAATCAGTTTCTTACCTCTGCACATATACTGAACCAGCCGATTGAATGGCTTCTGAATGGCAAAAGTGCAATGATTGCAATTGTAACTGCCAATATATGGATTGGTATTCCTTTTAATATGATGCTTATTTTGACAGGACTTACGACGATTCCAGAGGAAATTTATGAAAGTGCCGGATTGGATGGGGCGAATAAACTGCAAACCTTATTTATGATAACGATTCCGATGATTAAACCAGCAATTATGTCTGTTTTAACCTTAGGCTTTGTATATACTTTCAAAGTATTTGATTTGGTATGGGTTATGACCAAAGGAGGACCTGTGAATGCAACAGAACTGGTTTCTACTTATGCCTATCGTCTTTCCTTTGAAGAGTTCAAATTCAGCTCTGGGGCAGCGGCGGCGAATGTACTGTTCTTAATTTTATTATTTGTAGGATTTTTCTATATTCGAACAATTGATGATAGTGAGGTGATGTAACATGAAAATAACAAAACAGACAAAAAATAAATTATGGCTATTATTAATTGGTGCGTTTGTATTTGTGATATTTATCTTTCCACTTTACTGGATGATTGTGACAGCACTAAAGACACAGGTTGAAATATTTCAGATTCCCACACCTATGTGGCCGCATCAGTTAACCTTTGAAGCGTTTCAAAAACAATTGTCAGAGTCCAGTGATACCTTGCGTGGATTTCGCAATAGTTTAATTATATCCGTAGGAGCAATGGCAATATCCACGCTGCTTTCAATTCCTGCCGCTTATGGACTTGCGAGATTCCGGTTTAAGGGAAAGAAAATAATTATTTTATTATTTTTAATTACGCAAATGCTACCCTCCACGCTGGTATTGACTTCCCTATATATCATGTTTTCGGGTATGAAATTATTAAATAATTATTGGGCGCCTATCCTGGCTGATGCGACATTAGGCATTCCGTTTTCGGTTATTATACTGCGAACCTACTTTTTATCCATTCCAAAGGAATTAGATGAAGCTGCTAAAATAGATGGCTGCGGACATATTACTGCATTTTTGAAAATTATGCTGCCAATTGCGAAGCCTGGCATTGTGGTAGCTGCTGTATTCTCCTTTGTATATGCATGGGGCGATTTAATTTATGGAATTACATTTATTACCAATCCCAATATGAGACCAATTACTTCCAGTATTTATAATTATGTACAACAGTATCAGACCCTATGGAATTCTACGATGGCATTTGGTATAATTGCAATATCACCGGTTGTACTTATCTTTATATTTATGCAGAAGTATATTGTCAGTGGCTTAACAAATGGAGCAGTTAAAGCATAAGCAGGAAAAAAGGGGCGTATATGTTAAAAAAGAGAATGAGGTCCGTACCACTTAATTTTATCCGAATTGGCGATTCTTTCTGGAAGAAGCATATTGATTTAGTAGAAAATGCAATCATTCCTTACCAATGGGAGGCAATGAATGACAGGATTCCGGATGCCGAATCCAGTCATTGTATCGAGAACTTTCGAATAGCCGCAGGAGAGAAAGAAGGAAAATTCTATGGTGCTGTATTTCAGGATACAGACGTAGCAAAATGGCTGGAGGCGGTAGGCTGCAGTTTGGCAGGCCATCCCGACGAACAATTAGAGGAAACGGCAGATGAGGTGATTGATTTAATCGGAAGGGCACAGCAGCCGGATGGTTATATCAATACTTATTTTACCATTCAGGCACCAGAGGAAAGATGGAGCAATCTGACAGAGGGGCATGAATTATATACGGCAGGACATCTGATAGAAGCAGCAGTTGCTTATTATTATGGAACCGGAAAACGAAAATTTGTAGAGATTATGAGCCGTTTTGCAGATTTGATCTGTGAAACCTTTGGCGAAGACAAAGCCATACATGGCTATCCGGGACACCCAGAGATAGAGCTTGCTTTGATTCGACTATATGAGGTAACCGGGAAAAAGCAGTATCTGGAAACAGCCAAATATTTTGTGGATATGCGTGGTGGAGAACCGAACTATTTTTTAGAGGAACGAAAACGTGCGGACTATAAGAAAATATTTCCAGAGTTTGAAGGATATTTACCTCTGTACTCACAATCACACCTGCCGGTAAGAGAGCAGAAAACGGCAGAAGGACATGCAGTTCGGGCGGTGTATCTGTACTGTGCAATGGCAGATTTGGCATATGAGTATCAGGCACAGGGACTTTTTAATGCCTGTGAAAATCTGTGGAATAATATCGTAAAGAAACGGATGTATATCACAGGAGGGATTGGTTCTTCCGGATTATTGGAGCGTTTTACAACGGACTATGATTTGCCAAATGAACGAAATTACTCCGAAACCTGTGCTTCTATTGGATTGGCACTTTTTGGTATGCGTATGGCACAGATTACCCGTGATGCAAGGTATGTAGATACCGTAGAACGGGCACTTTATAATACCATGCTTGCGGGAATTGCATTGGATGGTAAAAGCTTCTTTTATGTAAACCCATTGGAGGTATGGCCAGACAACTGTCTGCCAAAGACTTCTTTGGAACATGTGAAATCGATTCGCCAGAAGTGGTTTGGAGTTGCATGCTGCCCACCGAATATTGCGCGAACCTTAGCCTCTATGGGACAGTACATTTATTCAGTCAGTGAAGAAGGGCTTTGTGTAAATCTGTTTATTGAGAATGATTGTGAACTGCGGTTGGGAGGAGAAACCTATCTGGTTCGTATCAAATCAAAGTTCCCATGTGAGAATCGGTTTACGATACAAATTGCGGGAGATGCAAAGCTGCCAAATCTATGGATTCGAGTACCGGCTTATGCAAGAAGCTTTCAGATTATTGGCACTGATATAGAAGGAACGGAAGAGTCCATAAAGGCAAGTGAACATAGAGTTTCTTATAAAGTAGACAAGGGATATGCACATATTAGAGAAGATGTAGCCGGTAAGACCCTGACGGTTACTTTTGATGCTCCGGCGACCTTTGTGAGGGCCAATCCACTGGTGCGCGCAGATGCAGGAAAGGTATGTATCGTGCGGGGACCACTGGTTTATACTTTTGAAGAAGCGGATAATGGCGAGAATCTGGAGGCACTTTATATTGATACCAGACAACCACTGGTGGAGGAATATCAGGAAAATCTACTGCAGGGTGTCGTGAAAGTAAAGGCACAGGGAAAACGTATGCAGATGCAGGCATGGTCAGAAGATGCGCTATATCAGGAAATACCAGTTACACTGGAGGACATTACCATGACAGCGATTCCTTATCCCTATTGGAATAATCGTGGTAAAGGTGAAATGTGTGTATGGATAAAGGAATTGTTGTAAACGCTCCATGGTTGCAATAGAAAATATAGAACCGCGTAGATGTAAGCGAAGAGAATTATCCAGGTGTATCATGAATCAATCATTTGAAAAATATTTACCATAACAGAAAGGCAGGGTAATTCACATGAAGGCTTTAGAAGGCTATCAGTTTTTGGTAAATGCAGTTCCGGGTGGAATCGCATTATATGAGATACAAAAGGAAAAAGTCAGCACAATATATTATAGTGATGGCATGTGTACCTTGTCCGGATATACACGTGAAGAACGTGATGCAATATGCAAAGAAGATGCCATGGCACTTACGTATGAAGATGATAGGCATTTATTATTAAAGGCGATGGATGAGGCAGTACGAAATCATAAGAATCTTGATATCATATATCGGATAAAGACAAAAGAAGGGACACCATGCTGGGTTCATCTAAATGCAAACTATGCACATGAAAATGCTGGGAATCCAAGGTACTATGCAATATTTTCGAATGTGAGTGAATATAAGAATTTGGAACAGCAATCCAGAGAAATACAGATGCGGTATGAGGTGGCAATAAAAAGTGCAGGTATTAATATCTGGGAATATAACATAATAAGCAATTCCCTCTATGTGATTTCGAACTCACAAAGAATCAAGCAAAACTGTTATGTAATTGAGAATTATACAGAATCAACGATAAAGAATGGCTATGTGAGAGAAGACAGTATTAAAGATTTCCTTAGTATCTTTGACAGACTTCGTGCGGGAGAAAAAGAAATTACAGAGGATATCTGGTATAAGACAACGGATGAGCAGGGCTGGTGGTGCGAACGTGTTACCTATACCACGCTGTTTGATGAAAAGGGAACACCAATCAAGGCATTTGGTGCCGGACGGGATGTAACCCGTGAAAAAGAGGCGGAAAAGAAATTTCACGAAGAAATGTCTTATCGTGAAATTGTACATAGTATTAATCTGGATTCGGTAAAACTGGATTTGACAAATAATATGGTATTAGATGGAGACAGTGAATATCAGGCAGTAAAAGAACTCCTTACGGAAACTAGCACAGATGCATATTTTCATAAAACGGCACAATATATTGTGGGAAAAAAATACAAAGCAAGATTTCGATGCAAGTTTAATCGCACCGCTTTGATAAATCACTTTAATAGCGGGGAATACATTTTATCCATGGAGTTTACCCGTATGTATGATAGCAGGAAGATTTACTGGATAAAATATAATGTTCATCTTATGCAGAACCCAGATACGAAATGTGTAGTGGCGCTGATTGTATCTCGTGATATTACACAGGAAAAAGTAATGTCCATGATTATGCATACAGTAGCAACAACGGATTATGATTTTCTGGTAGTGGTTGACGGTACGACCAATTCTGCAGCAGACTACGCTGTTAAGACAGGAAATACATTGTTTACCGAGGAGATGAATTTCGATGAACGGTTAAGGCAGCTGATTCGGGAAAATGTCTGCCAGGAGGATGTTGACAGAATATTTGAGGAATGTAAATTAGAGCATTTACTTAAAAAGTTAGAGGAAAAAAAGTCTTATAAATTTAACTTTAGTGCCTGGGATAATGGTATGAAACGTCGCAAGCAACTGCAAGTGACCCTAGTGCAGCAGCAAAGAAAAACTTTTCTATTAGCACTTGTGGATGTTAACAATATTTATAATGAACAGATGGAAGCGAAAAAAAAGCTTGAAAAGGCTCTGAAACAGGCAAAAACGGCGAATAATGCCAAGACGGATTTCTTATCCTGCATGAGCCATGAGATTCGGACACCTTTAAATGCAATTATTGGTATGACAGAGCTGGCGAAGGAAGACACCAGAGATGCAGTGGCAATGGAAAAATATATTTCACAAATGGCAGAATCCAGCAAATACCTGTTGGGATTAATTAATGACGTGCTAGAAATGCGCAGCATTGAGGAGGGGAAATTAAGACTTGAACAGGAATGGGTAAATCCTCATGAGGTATTGCTGACTAGTATGGATGTTATCAAAACACAAATAAAGGAGAAACAAATTCAGTTGGTATTTCAGGAAAATGGTACGGTATCAGATACCATGGAATATTATCTGGACGTATTGCGTTGCAAACAAATAATTGTTAATTTGTTAACAAATGCAGTAAAGTATACGCCATCAAATGGAAAGGTTACCTTTTTGGTCAACCATATTTCAAAAGAGAATGGAATTGCGTGGGAATGCTTTATCGTAAAGGACAATGGCTGCGGTATGAGTCAGGAATTTATGAAAAAGCTATTTACTCCTTTTGAGAGGGAGAATAATGCAATGACGAATGCCGTAGCCGGAACGGGACTTGGATTATCCATTGTGAAACGAATAGTCAATGCGATGGGTGGCAGGATAGAGGTACATAGTGAACAGGGTATTGGAAGTGAATTTATCGTAACGCTTCCATTTCAGTGCAGGGAACAGGAAGATTGGGAAGAAGAGGTTCCGGTACTGCAAAATGAGAAAAACCTAAAAGGTAAAAGAATACTGTTGGCAGAGGACAATGAAATTAATGCTGCCATTGCCATTCGTTTGCTGGAAAAGAAGGGCATGCTAATCGAAATTGGTAGAAATGGGAAAGAGACATTGGAAATGTTTGAATATTCGAAACCGGATTATTATGCTGCAATACTTATGGATATCCGCATGCCAATTATGGACGGGCTAAAGGCGACAGAAGAAATACGTAATCTGGAAAGAACAGATGCAAAGCAAATACCAATTATAGCAATGACGGCAGATGCCTTTTATGAAGATATTGATAAGACAAAGCGCGCGGGTATGAATGCGCATCTTTCAAAACCGGTGGTACCGGGAGAACTGTACAAGACTTTAGTACAATTTTTATAGGATTCGTATAATACAACACGATTCTCCAATTTAAGTGACTGCATAAGCAGCGGAATGAGAGAAAAAAATGACTACATTAGAAAATATAATGAGAATGCTTAATAAAAATGCAGATGATAAGAAGTCAGTGAATAATGACTTGATTAATCAATTAATTAACGAATTGCCAAGCGGAGTTGGTATCTATGAACTACGTGGTGAAGTGGCATATCAAATTTATTTGAATGATGGATTTTATCGTATGCTGAATGATACAAGAGAAAAGAGAAAAGAGAAAAAAATGTACAGGAAATAAATTTATGCAGGCGATTCACCCGGATGACATTAGCAGTATGAAGGAGCTTTTTAGAGAGGTTTTACAGGGGACTCAGCAGATTTCGCTTGCTTACCGTGTGATTAACGGTGCGAATGAGTATGTCTGGTTTAAGCTCATTGGGAATGTGCATAGGATGGAGGATGGAAGGATCATTATCTATTGCTGTTTTTCAGATATTGATGAGCAGATGAAAGCACAGATTACCTTAAAGGAAAATCAGATATTGTTAAACACAGCGATGCGGAGCGCAAAAATGAGCTCATGGGAATACGAGGTAGGTACAAAGCGCGCAATACTGACGGAGGCTGCGCAGAAGCAGCATGGGTTAAGCAGAATCGTAGAGAACCTTCCAGAGTCATTGATTGCGTGTGGATTTGTACACCCGGATAGTGCCATGGAGTTTCGTACGCTTTTTTCCTGTACCTTCGAGAAGGAAGCTGCGATACAAAGGGATATTCGCATCTATGCGCAAGAGGGAAAAGACTACCGATGGGAGCATTATATTCTGACTCCTGTCTATGATAAGAATGGCAGGCATGTTAAATCCATTGGTACCAGCATGAATATTGCAGAGCAGAAAAAAATGGAACTGAAATATCAGGAAGAACTACAGCATGTGAATACAGCAAATGATGCGAATCTGGTGGCAAAGGGAGTCTATAATCTGAGTCAGAATAACCTGGATTATTATCTGATGAAGAATGAAGATGCAGCAGAAAATAAGGTAGGTATGACCTATGATAAGGCATTACAGAAAACAGCGGCTTTGTCTTTGACGGAAGAAAAGCGGCAGGAAATGCTGCATGTGTTAAATCGCAAGAGATTAATCGGAGAGTTTGCGAAGGGAAATACCGAATTTGAAGTGGAGTATCAGAGAAAACAGACTGGAAGACCGGTGATATGGGTTAGTGCACAATGCCGGCTTTATGTACAGCCTTATACATAGGATATTATGTGCTTTGTATATAGCTATGATATTTCAACGCAAAAGATATTTAAAGAAATGCTGGATACGATTGTAAATCTGGATTATGATTATCTCGCACTATTAGATTGTGAAAATAAAGATTATAAAATGTATGCCGGGAATGATAGAAATCAAACAGCATTGCCTTCTTCTTATAGTAATGCATATGAAGATGAGGTTGCAAAATATGCAAGAGAATATCTGATTCCAGAGGATGTGGAATCCAATATCCATGATATGTCCATTGCAAATTTGCAGGAAAAACTGAGTAAGCAGGATGTTTTCACCAGCACCTGTAGTATGAAAGAAAGAAACGGAACCATTCGGCGGAAAAAATTACAGTTCTCTTATTTAGATCGTGAAAATGGACGTATTCTGATTACACGCAGTGATATTACAGATGTGTATCAAAAAGAGCAGGAATACATACAAACCTTAAAAAAGGCAATGGCAAGTGCACAGCAGGCGAATATTGCAAAGACAGATTTTCTTTCTCGTATGAGCCATGACCTGCGGACTCCGATGAATGCAATCATTGGGCTGACAGCATTGGCGAAGGATGAGATAACCGATGCAGCAGCAATTGATGAATATCTGGATAAAATTAATTCAGCGGGCAACTTTCTACTGGGTCTGGTAAATGATTGCCTGGATATCGAGAAGATAGCAAGTGGAAAAATGGAACTGCATCCAAGACCATATCACTATGATGAGTTTAAAAACAGCATACAGACCATGTTTCAACCGCTTTGCAGACAAAAGAATATTACATTTGCATTTGTAGAAGGTAATACAGGCGATACAATACTGGCAGATAAAGTTCGTTTTGAACAGATATTTTTCAACCTGCTTTCGAATGCGGTTAAATTCACGCCGGAGGGTGGTAAAGTAGAATTTATAGTAACGGATGAAGTTCGTGATCAAGGAATACTGTCTGCTGACTTTACAGTACGTGACAATGGCTGTGGGATGAGCGAAGAATTTCAGAGGAGCGGTTTGTTTACCCCATTCGAGCAGGAGCAAAATGAAAATACGGCTCAGACACAGGGAACAGGATTGGGTCTTTCTATTGTAAAGAGTATTGTAGATATGATGAACGGAAACCTGCAAATCAAAAGTGAACAGGGGAAAGGAACCGAGATAAGGGTGCATTTGGAACTTCCGCTTGTATCGGATGCCGGACAGGGTGAAAATTTGTTACAAAAGAAATGCAATGGAAGCCTTACTGGAGCCCATGTGCTATTGGTGGAGGATCATCCTTTAAATATTGAGATTGCAAAGAAACTATTGGAAAAGTGTAAGATGGTCGTTACCTGTGCAGGGAATGGAGAAGAAGCGCTGAAGATATTTAATACGTCTGTGTTAAACTATTATCAGGCTATCCTGATGGATATTCGGATGCCGGTGATGAATGGTCTGGATGCTACAAAAGCAATAAGAGAGCTTGAAAGAGTGGATGCAAAGACGGTACCAATTATTGCAATGACAGCGAATGCGTTTGAAGAAGATGTAGAACTTACCAAAGAAGCAGGCATGAATGCACATTTATCAAAACCAATAGAACCACAAAGGCTCTACGAAACATTAGAAAAGAATATTCGATGGCAAAAGCAGGAGAGGTAGAGAATATGGATAAAATAGATAATAATGTATTAATGGAAGCACTTTATTACGCACCTTCTGCAATCTACATTACAGATTGGAAAACGGATGAATTATTATATATAAATGATACAGCTCAAAAGTTTTTACAATTGAACAATGTAGCACAATGGAGAGGCAGAAAATGCTATCAGGTACTTTTTTGCCGGGCGAATCCCTGTTCTTTTTGTTCCAAGGAAAAAATGCAGAAGGATGAATTTCGGGAACGCATTTTTGAGGACAAAGAAAAGGAACGTACTTATTTAATAAAAGGAAAGCTCATCGAGTATAATGGAGAACTGGCGCATATTGAATATATTTCTGATATTACAGAACAAAGACAGAGAGAAATAAGCATGGAAGCCAGCAGGGAAAAAATGCAAAGACAGTATATGGCTGAAATGCAGTATCAGGAAGAAGTGCAGGGAAATAACCTAATTGCAAAAGTGAGAGCTAACCTGACGCAAAATGCAATAGAACTATATAATGCAAATGAGAGCTTTAAAGTAATAGGGATTGAAACGAATTTTGTAACAGGTGCAGAGGCACTTGCCAATACTGCATTGACTACCGAACAGCAGCAAAATATTCGTCGTTTGTTAAACCGTGAACAAATATTAAAGGAATATACAGAAGGAAATACGCATTTTTCAATTGATTATCAGAGGAAGGCGAATGATGGAAGTATTAGTTGGGTAAATACCTCCATAAAAACCTATCAGAATATTATCAGCAGTGATATTATGTGCTTTATGTATTCTTATGATATTAACCAATCCTATCTGTTAAAGCTGATTGTAGATAAGATGGCTCAGTTTGAATACGAGTTTATGGGTATTCTGGAAACAGAGTCCAGTTCTTTTTCAAGTGTGAAATATAGTGAACTGGAAAATGTCATACCGGAAAGTGTAAAAGGCTCCTATCAGGAGGGTACGAAAAGGTTTATAGAGAAATACGTGGTTTCAGAATCACAGGCAGAGGCACTCCACGCAATGAATGTAGCGGTAATCCAGGAACATTTGGAAAAAAATGAGGTATATAATTGTAGTTTTCCAGTCCAGAGGGAAGGAAGAATATATCACAAAAAGTGGCAATATGCTTATGTCGATGATAATCGAACCACTCTTTTATTTGTAAGAACAGACATCACGGATATTTTTGAACAACAGGAAAAACAACGTGAAAATCTACGTGATGCGTTGGCACAGGCAGAGGTAGCCAATAATGCCAAAAGCAATTTCCTATCCCGTATGAGTCACGAGATACGTACACCGATGA
>JAQUYA010000162.1 GCA_028692055.1 Lachnospiraceae bacterium
TTATATCATGAAAAAAGTATTTTGAAAAGTATTTTGGCAATAAAAAAAGCCTTATTTCAAGGCATTTGTAAGAGTCTGATATTGGTTTTGCTCCTAAAGAATATGGTGCTAACTTCTAAAGACGGGTGTATTCGGGTCCGATTGCAGATTGTATGGCAGGGATTGCATCTATTATAATGATAGGAATGGAACTAAAACGTGTAGAATATAAAACACGATAAGAGAAACATGATAAACCTCCGAGAAATGTGATATAAATAACAAGTGCTTCCAGTTACACTATAGAAAAGTGGATAAGTACGTGAATATCATGCATGTGACTAAGCGTCGCAGATGGGAGGAAATATGGAGCAGTTATTATATGGAGCCGCATATTATCTGGAATATATGCCGTATGACAGGCTGGAAAAAGATCTGGATATGCTGCAGGCAGCAGGGATGAATGTGATACGAATTGCAGAATCTACCTGGAGTACCTTGGAACCAGTGGAGGGAACCTTTGACTATTCTTTTATAGATTCTGTATTGGAAGCGGCGACGAAACGGAATATGCAGGTCATCATAGGAACACCTACGTATGCGATTCCAGCCTGGCTGGCGAAGAAAGCAGACGATGTCATGGTGGAAACCAAAGAGGGACAGAAGCGGTATGGCAGCAGGCAGATTATGAACATTATGAGCCCAACCTTTCGTTTTTATGCAGAACGTGTGATCCGTAAGCTTATGGAACGTACAGCACATTATGCATGCGTCATTGGATTTCAGATTGATAACGAAACGAAGCATTACGGAACAGCTAATGCGTATGTACAAGGGTTGTTCAAAGAATATTTAATCCATAAATTTCAAACGGTTGAGAAGCTGAATGAGACATTTGGGCTGGCATACTGGAGCAATGCAATTGGTAGCTGGGAGGACCTTCCGGATATGCGTGGATGTATTAATGGCGGATTATCGGGAGAATTTGAAGCATTTCAGAGAGGTCTTGTGACGCAATATCTTGCATGGCAGGCACAGATTGTGCAGGAATATAAGAGAGCAGATCAGTTTGTGACACAAAATCTGGATTTTGAATGGAAGAAATTTGGTGCAGATATTGCACAGGATGGTCATTCCTATGGGGTGCAACCGGATGTCAATCACGCTGAAGTGGCGAAGCTATTAGACGTCGCAGGTGTGGATATTTATCACCCGACCCAGCATGAGCTGACCGGAGCAGAGATTGCCTTTGGAGGAGATGAAATCCGCTCCTTAAAGCAGGATAATTATCTGGTGCTGGAAACAGAAGCACAGGCATTCAAATACTGGACTCCATACCCAGGGCAGGCACGGCTGCATGCGTACAGTCATCTGGCAAGTGGCGCAGACGGTGTGATGTATTGGAATTGGCACTCCATTCACAATGGCTATGAAACCTATTGGAAGGGTGTTCTGAGTCATGATTTGGAAACCAATCCGACCTATGAAGAAATGTGTACGGTAGGACAGGAATGGCAGAAACTGAGTAAGGAATTACTGCATTTGAAAAAGAAAAACGAGGTTGCCCTGCTGGTCGATAACCGTACGCTAACCGCCTTTAAATGGTTTCCGATAGACCGAGATTTGAGCTATAATGATGTTGTCCGCTGGATGTATGACAGCCTGTATGAGATGAATATCGAATGTGATGTTGTTTTTGAAAGCAATTTGGATACGCATAAATATAAGATGATAGTGACACCGGCGCTTTACTGTGCAAGTGAAGCGTTGCTTGGAAAGCTGGAGCAATTTGTAGCAGAAGGCGGTGTACTCATTAGCTCCTTTAAATCCTTTGTGGCAAATGAACAGATGACCGTTTACCATGACAAACAGCCACATATGCTGCATGACTGCTTTGGCATGAGCTACAATCAATTCGTGAATCCAGAACGTTTAACCATAGATGGCTGCGATATTCAGTATTTTGCAGAACTTTTGAAACTGGAGGGTGCAGAATGTCTGGGACAGTATACGCACCCATATTGGAATCGCTATACGGGCATCACAAAGAATACCTATCAAAAGGGAACCGCTTATTATATAGGCTGTTACTTTGGAAAAGATAAATTAAAGGAAATCTATCAGGAAGCATTAAAAGACGCAAAGCTGCAGAGTACAATACCGGAAGCAAACTGGCCTGTTACGATTCGCAGTGGTGTAAATGCATTAAACCATACCCTTCATTATGTATTACATTATAGTGAAGAACCGGAATCTTTCACCTGTCCTTACCAGAAAGTGACGGATATTTTGACCGGAAAGCAGTATCAGCAAGGTGATGAAATACGTCTGAAGGACTGGGATGTACTCATACTGAAAGAATATTCACGCGACTAGAGGGTCGCAGACTGGAGCGAAAAATGATTCAAAATCCAATATTTAAGGGCTTTAATCCAGACCCTTGTATTTGTAGAAAAGGAAATGACTATTACGCAGCGGTATCTACCTTTGAGTGGTTTCCGGGGATTCCGGTTTATCATTCCAGAGATATGAAAAACTGGGAGCTCTATACCCATGTACTTACGGACGATGAAGAAGTTGATTTAAAAAAATTACCGTCAGCAAAAGGGATATGGGCACCATGCCTTACCTATTGCGAGGCGGAAGATTTATTTTATGTTGTATATGGTGTGATGAATTCTATGAATGCGAGATATTTTGATGTGGATAATTTTGTGGTGACGGCAAAAGATATCAAAGGCCCATGGAGTGAACCGGTATACCTTCATTCGTCTGGATTTGATGCTTCCTTATTTCATGATGATGACGGTAGGAAATGGCTTGTTTCATTGGAATGGGAAACAAGGGAAGGCTATGAAAAGCCGGGTGCAATCTGTATGGTGGAATATTCACCCATAGAAAAGAAGATACTGGGTTATCCAAAGCGTATCTGGAATGGCGGAACAGACCGTGGCTGTATCGAAGCACCACATCTAACGAAGCATGGAGAATATTATTATATCATGTGTGCCGAAGGTGGTACCGGATATAATCACAGTGTTACCATGGGACGTGCAAAAAATGTGTGGGGACCATATGAAAAGGATCCAATGAATCCAATCGTAACATCGATTCCGGGAAATTCAAATGAGCGTCAGGATCCGGACCATTTGAAACCGAAATACTATAATCCGGATTCCATACTTCAAAAATCCGGGCATGGAAGTTATGTAGAAACTACCTTGGGTGAGGTTTATTTAATGCATTTGTGTGCAAGACCATTTGCACCGGAACTACGCTGTACCTTAGGACGGGAAACTGCCATTCAGAAAATGAAATGGACAGAAGACGGCTGGCTGCGCATGGCAGATGGCAGCAACCTGGCAAAGGAATATGTAGAAGAAAGCAAACTTCCGGAGTGCCCGATGCCGGAAATACCGGATTTTGATGACTTTGACTCGGATACTCTGGGTATGCAATATTATGCACCACGTATTATGCCGGGGC
>JAQUYA010000059.1 GCA_028692055.1 Lachnospiraceae bacterium
AATCCACGTTACTCATTTCGAGTACACCAGATGTAATCTTACCACCATTCGTGGTTATATCACCAATCGCTGCATCACCCGAGTTGGTAGTTGAAGAATAAAGGTTATCTCCTTCTTTTTCAAGACCCGATGCATTGGCGAATTCCGCAACTGCAATCTGTCCCAGAATTCTCTTTTGTCCATTGCTGTAGGAAGCATAGATAAGACCACTGTTTTCAATGGAAACACCTATCATTTCACCCAGTTTACGGCCTGTTCCGTATCCATCCGTATCACCCTTCGTACCCGCAATTGTCGAGGTACCACTGTTATTTACATTGGATGTGGTTGACAAATCTGTCACAATATCCGAAAAGTTTGCATACCCACCCATACTAAGTGTGAAGCTTTTATTTGTCGTTCCATTCAGTCCTTCAAATGCACCGTCTTTCGTCGAATACTTTAAGACCGTAGTCTGAATACCGGTTACATTTGAGGTGCCTGCCAATGCACCATTTAAAAGTGTTGCATTTGTGGTAGGATCTTTTAACATATCCTCCATTGTTATGGTCCCTGTACCATTCGCAAACGTTAAATTCAGGAAATCAGTGGTGGAATATCCATAAGCCGCTGCGATTTTATCCAATTTTTCCGTATCAAATCCTGTTGCTGCGTCATACAAGTCCGCCGTTGTAATCGTTGAACCATCAGCTGTCACTGTAAAAGTACCGCCTGCAAAGGTCATACCATTCAGTGTCGTAGGCAGAGGCGCTACTGCAGCTCCTGTATACGTATAATTCGTCACATCACCTATTCCAATATTGGGATAGGTGTCCATAACCGATTCGTTGTCTTCATTCAGCACATCGGATAAAGAAAGAGAATACTCTCCATTATCAGCATTCAATACCTTTATATTATATTTTGCTGTATACTGATATCCCAGATTATCATAAAATGTCAAATTAACAGTCTTCCCACTGCTGCTCGTAACATCCTCATCCAGTTTGTCAATAATACCACTCAAATATGCTTTGGATGTAGCTTCTGCCGGATAAGTCATATTCTCTGCCGACATAACACGAAGTGGTACTACTTCACCCTTCTTGATATCTCCATTTTCATCTACACCCCAGCCCATAACATTATAGCCTGTGCTTTGCATTGCAAGATTACCTGCTGCATCTACATAGAAAGATCCATCTCTGGTATAGTTCATCCCATTCCCGTTGCTTACCATAAAGAAAGCATCTCCGGTTATCCTTAAATCAAACGGATTTCCGGTTGTCTGTGTTGCACCCGCGGTTTCAATAGAAGTACTGATTGCTCCCGAGGTAACACCAAGACCAATCTGCTTCGGGTTGGTACCCGCAGCGCCTGTTGTTGCGTTTGGTCCGGATGCGCTTTGTGTTGTCTGATACATAAGTTCGCTAAAAGTAATCGAAGCAGACTTATATGCTACTGTGTTTACGTTGGCGATATTGTTACCAATAACGTCCATCTTTGTCTGGTGTGTTTTAAGTCCTGATACACCAGCATACAATGATCTCATCATAATGAAATGACCTCCTGTTAATTTAGGGTTTCCGTTGTTCCGTCTGTCATTCGGGAACGATTAGCTTCCATAAAGGTCCAGCTAAATAATTACGGCACCATCAATATTGGTAAATACATTTTCCTTCGTTTCTGCCTGGCTCATCGCTGTTACTACCGTATTGTTTGGAATATTTACGATAAATGCGAGTGAATCTACTAAAACGAGAGATTCGTTGATTCCCTTCTCACTGGCTCTCTGTGTACCTTCCTTCAAACGTTCTAACTGGTTATCGGTTAATTCTATATTGCGATCGGATAATCTCGTCGCTGCATGCTTGGAAAACTTCACTTCCGCGCTTTCCGTGTTTTGTTGTACCTGCTGCTTTAAGATATCCTGGAATGTAATTCCGTTGCTCGTCGTATCCGCTGGCTGACCGTTAACCTTCGTTTGTTGTAGGTATTGATCCTGTAATTGCTCGATGGAAAGGAATTGATTATTTTGAATTTTCATCCATTTTTAGCTCCCATATGCGACCTTTAGTCGCGTACAAATCAAGGGGTTGAAAGTTTCTTTCAACCTTCTCTTCCGTGAGGTTACTGCATTGCTCCGTATTACCTGTTATACCGTTTCATCTGTGTCCGTATCTGTAACTGTTTCTTTTTCCAGTTCTTCTATCTTCGCCAGATAACTGTCTAATAATGTCTTCGTATCTTTTTCTACATATCCTAATTGGAAGGAATTCATGCTGGTATAAATCTTATTCGCTGCATTAACCGCATCTTTATCCTCTAAAGTGAGTTTATCCACTTCCGGTAATGCCTCTAATGCAGAGTTTAAATCCTCTACCAGTTTTTTTGCTGCTGCTTCTGCAACTTTTGTTACTTCAGCAAGTTTGTCTACATATTCCGTGATTAATTTTGATACACTTTCGTCTAAAAAGCTCTTTTCGTAGTCTGTCATTTCTGTATAAGTCTTATTGGCTGCCTTGATTGCTTCGGTATCATCGACAGTTACATTTGCAACACTTGGCAGTTTCTTTAATGCATTTACTAAGTTTGCTGCTTTTTCATAGGCATCCATGTAATCCTGATCCACAACACTGTCCAAATCTTCCAGTGGATATAGGGAACCATTAATAGAAAGATATGCTTCGTTATTTTCTATCTGTACAAAATCTACCTTGCCATATTTGTAACCTGTTTCGCCTGTCGTTGCATTGGTGGTCTTTATGTATACATATTTTCCAACTAAACTCGACGCACGATCCAGATTTACACTGGAACTCATATTCTGCATCTGTTCAATCTCTGAAAAAGTTGCATATTGTGCGATATATTCAGTATTCGAGGTTGGTTCCAACGGATCCTGATATTTCATCTGTGCTACCAATAGCTGTAGGAAATCTTCTTTTCCCATTTGGTTGCCAGAACTGGTTTCCGTTTTATTTGACGATTCTGTAATCGTATTCGATATTACACCATCCGTAACGGGTGCTACTATACTCATAAATCTCCTTTCTGCATCCTGTCAGATGTCTTATTAGGCGGTAAAACTTACCGTATTTCCTTTTTGCTGCATCATTTCTACCTGAATCCGGTCTGCATCTTCCATGTCTTCCATTTCAGCTTCTGCATCTATCCCATTTTCTCCAAGCACGATTCTTCTGCGTGTTGTTCTTTTTATCTCTTCCGTTCTTTCGCTGTCTCTTGCTTCCTGCTCGCCCTGTTCGAGGTTTCTCTCGAATTCATGGCTGGATACAGCAACTTCAACAGCATCCACTTTGATTCCACGTTCTTCTAAATTCTCTTTTAGCTGAACAATTTGTGTTTCCAACGCTTCTTTGACACTTTCATTTTGTGCGGTAAACTGCGCGGTAATTGCACCGTTCTTTGATGCAACCTGCAAATTAATGGTACCTAAGTTCGCTGGTTGTAACTGAAGTTCCATCTCAGTCACATTTGGATTTACATTTAACTTTATGAAATCTGTCATCTGTCTCATGATACTCTCTGTATCCTGTGCTTGAAAAGCGGATGCAAAAGTGGTATCCTTGACATTTTTCATCATTTCATCTGCCATTTTGGCTGCCTGTTCGGTTAATCCCTGTAAAAATGACGGGGTACTCTCTGAGCTTCCCTGTTCCTCATTTCCATTATTTTGTTCTGTTGTTGCTTTCACTGGTTTCTCAATGATTGCTTCCGTTTCTGTCGGATTATCCAAAGGCTGATTGGTCTCTGTTTTTTCTGGTTCTTCGTTACGATTAGATGCATTATTTTCTACAATCACCTGGACTTCGTCGTCCTCACCCGTAGATTGTAATGTCTGCTCACTCTGTGCAATATTTTCTGCCGTAGTGACATTGGTTTGTTCACCTGCCTGAGAGACATCGGTTACCTCTGTTGTCACTTCCTGTTCTGGTAGATTCATTTGCTGGGCAAGCTTACTCATGATATCCTTCATCTCATCTGCCGGAACATGAAATTCTTCTGATAATTCATTCACAATGTTGTCCACTGCCTCTAACAGGTTATTTAACTTTCCGTAAAGTTCTTCGTCCATGACCAGGGACATCATATCATTTTCCCCTGATAACTGAACAACTAATTGAGAAAGCATATCCGTATTCAATAAATCAATAGCAGTCATTCCAAGCATTTCCATTGCTTTTTCTACTTCTTCCACGGATACATCCAATTCCTCAGCTACTTTTTCAATGAGAACTTCTGCTTTTTCCTCTACCTTTTGCAGCATATCCCTTGAAACCGCGTTATTCTGCTCCGTCTGTTTAGACTCCTGTATGGAAGCATTTGATGTATTCTGTATCTTTACATCCGTTTTTTTGTAGGTTTGCACAGATTTCTGATTGTTTTCTGTTTTTGCATTCGTAACATTTCCCAGCACCTGTGTGAAGCTTTTATTCGCTTCCCTATTCGCTGTTGCATTTGTACCTGTCGCATTATTAAACATATTGGTTAAGCTGTTTACAGGTGTTGTTGTCATTCTTCTTCCTCCTTTCTTCAGTTTTCAAGGTTCTCTTGTTTTTATAGTAAACTCATATTTCTATTTCTTGTACTTCCTTTTCCTATGAGTTGCTATCAATAAGATTATCGGTTATTTTTCCAAATTACTTAACTGGCAGGCTCCATTATTTTTGTAAGTCTTGCTGCCACTGTTGCATCCATGACACCCAGAATTTTTCCACGATCATCTGCACCCATTGTTTCTAAGATTCGGGCTGCCAAATCCAGATTTTCCGTCATGGATTCAAAGATTGCAGCTGCCTCCTTTGGCTTCATTGCTGCATAAGCTTTTGCATAATCCTCTACTTCCTTACTTTCCTGTACCTGCTGTATTACCTGTTTATATAAATTTTCAGCAGTTGTGGGATCCATGGTTTCATAATATTTTTGATACGCCTCTGCACCCGGTCCCTTATCCGCGTATACGACTTCTTCGTAAAATTCATTCTTTGCCTGCTGAAACTCCACCTGATTGTCTTCAAAGGTTTTCAATCGTTCTACCTCTGCCTTTAGCGTATCAATATCCTCGGTATACGTTGCATTTGCTGCTTCTGCATCCGCTAATTGCTGCTCTAAAAACTTAATTTGAGCTACTGCTTCTTTCAGATTCTTATATCCAGCTGTATCATCGGCTTCCTCCGAGATATCATCGCCCTCACCCGGTGTCGCCATTTTGTCTGTTGGTAAGATATAATTAATTACCGGTACATCCTTTAATACCGGTTTCAGTACTCCCGAACCAAATCCCCCTACATCTAATCGAATTAATAAACATAAAATACCCAGCCAGACCAATACAATAAGTGCAGTAATCAGAAACGTGGAAAGTGGTTTGCTCTCATCTTCATCCAAATCTGCTTCCTGAGATGCAAGTTCTCTTGCTTTTTCCTTCGCTTCCTTCTTTTGCTGCTTCCGCTCCAGCTTTAATTGTTTTTTCTTTTCTTTTAGTTGTTTTGCATCTAATTCTTCTGCTTGTTGTTCTTCTGCTGCTGGCATTCTACTCATCAAACCACTCTTTCCGATCAAACGCTATTCATCCTCGGTTATCTTTTTCCCATATGTGTAGCTGGTCAACTGATCGATTTCTTTACTTTCACTTGCTTTTTCTTCCTGCATAAATGTATCAAACGCTTTTTCTTTTAACTTTTCATGGGTCTTACGTTCCTGCATCACTTCTACTAATTTTAATCTTGCGGCTTCTACTTGCTTTTCCGCTTCCTGCACAGATTTTTTCTGCTCTGTGATATACTCCTTCATGCGTTCAATCGCCGTCTGTGTATCCAGTATATCACGTATTTTAAGTGCATTTTCACGCAATGCTTTTGCTTTTCGTTCATAAGAACGTCTGCGTTGCTCCAGTTTAGCAAGCTTTGCTAATTCTTCATTCAAATGTGCCTGTGCAAGACCATATTCCATTTTGGCTTGTGTTTCCATTTTATTTTTAATATCCAGTATGCTCTGCATACGGTATCGAAACCTTGCCATCTAATCACCCATTCTTTACCGGTGCCGGTTTTGCCATGCCTGGTTGCAGTTGTTCTCCGTCATCGAATAATGCTTCCATCATTTGCACAGATTCTTCAAAGGTAAATTTCGCATCGACCTCCTGGCATAGAAAGTCATTTACTGCATCTATTTTTGCAATTGCATTGTCAATATTCGGATTCGTACCATTCTTATAGGCACCAATATTTATCAAATCCTCTGCCTCATTATAAGTTGCCAGCACATTCTTCAGTTTTCCCGCTGCCGCCTTATGATTCTTAGTGGCTATCTGACTCATACAACGTGAAATACTCTGTAAAATATCAATTGCTGGATAATGATTCTTGTGTCCTAGCTTTCTACTCAGCATAATATGACCATCTAAAATACTTCTGGCAGTATCCGTTATCGGTTCATTAAAATCATCGCCATCTACTAATACCGTATAAAGACCGGTAATGGAACCATGACTGTCTCTGCCGGCTCTTTCCAGTAATTTAGGCATTTCCGAATACACACTTGGTGGATATCCCCGCGTTACCGGTGGTTCTCCACTGGCAAGACCGATTTCTCTCTGCGCCATAGAAAAACGTGTCAGAGAATCCATCATCAGCAATACATCTTTTCCATTATCTCTAAAATACTCCGCAATTGCAGTTGCAGTCTTTGCTGCTTTGTTTCTTTCCAATGCCGGTTTATCTGAAGTTGCCACTACTACAACAGACCGCTTCATTCCTTCCGGTCCTAAATCTCTATCTATAAATTCCCGTACTTCCCTGCCACGTTCTCCAATCAATGCTATTACATTGATATCTGCTTTGGTATTTCTGGCAAACATACCCATAAGTGTCGATTTGCCAACACCAGAGCCTGCAAATATTCCAATTCTCTGTCCTTTGCCGACGGTAATCAGTCCGTCCACCGCCTTAACACCCAGTGGCAAAACTTCATCAATAAAGGTTCTGCTCATGGCTTCCGGCGGTGGTGCTTCAATTGGATAAGCGCGTCCGGTATTCATCCCTTTATGGTCCGTAGTTCTTCCTAAACCATCTAAGGTTTTCCCCAAAAGTTCCGGTCCCACCTGTACACTCAAAGGATATCCCATATTCTCCACAATACAGCCAAGTCCGATGCCGTCTACCGGTTCGTAAGGCATCAAAAGAGTTTTTCCCTCTTTAAAACCAACTACCTCTGCAAGAATACTCTTTATCTCTTCATCTTCGTCAGGTTCCAGATTTATTTTACACAAATCTCCTAACTTTGCATCCGGACCCGCTGATTCTATGGTAAGTCCTACAACATTCAGAACTTTACCCATTTTTTTATAATATGACTTTTCTGTCAGTTTTTTATATTTTTGAAAATCAATGACTGCTTCCAAGCCTTTACCCACCTTTGTTTTGCCCTTTAATCTTTCTTTTCGTAAGAGAGGAGCCTCAATTCTTTTGCAAGTCCCTCTAATTGTGTATCAATGCCACAATCAAATATTCCTCCACCAGTTTCGATTACACATTCGCCCTGTGCCATGGTGACATCCTCCACAATTTCCAGTGTTGCATTCGCAGAAGTCAGTTCTGCAATCTGATTTCTACGTTCATTAATATATGGATAATCTATAGAAGAAACACGAATAATAAAATCTTTCTTATTCTCAGACGCACCGATTACATGGGTAATGGAATACAGAATAATATCTCTAAAATCCGATAAATCAATGTGAAACACATGCTCATAAATATTCGTTATTAAATCCACAAACATAGGTTCCAATTCTTCCGTTTTGTTCTTATATTGTCTTTCTAATTCAAGTTCCTTCTCCTGTAATACCTGTTCCTGCTTCTGTTGTTGTTGCAGCAGTTCTTCCTGTCCTGCCTGATACCCTTCCCGATGTCCTGCTTCATATGCCTGCTTCTTCAAATCCTCGGCTTCCTTTTTCGCCTGCTCCAGCAAAATGCTGCTTTGTACCTGTGCCTGTTCCAGCAATTCCTCTGGGGTAGGACCTGCATTAATCGGTTCCGCCTTAATAATGGATGACTCATCTATGGTATTCGCCGTATCCTCTGCCTTTTCCAGATAGTTTTCTCCACCGTCTTCACTTAATAATGCATCCACCTGCTCAGATTCTAAACCTTCCGCAAATTCTTCCGGTTCATATAAATCTTCCGATTCCTCTTCCTTCTCTTCTATAATTCTTAATTCTTTCAGCTTGGCTTCCAGTTTTTCATTTGACTTGATAACTCTCGCCTCGTCTTCACGAACCACAAACCAACCGGACTTCAATAAATTAGACAACGATTTCGTCACCTCCACCTCTGGAAATAACGATTTCAGCAGAATCCTCTAATTTTCTGATAATATTAACAATCTTCTGTTGTGCTTCTTCTACATCTTTCATACGAACTGGACCCATAAAGTCCATATCTTCTTTAATCATGACCGCAAGACGTTTTGACAGATTGTTAAAGATTGCATTCTGTACCTGCTCATTGGAACCTTTCAATGCAATCGCCAAATCATTGTTATCCACATCTCGCAATACTCTCTGAATAGCTCTGTCATCGAGTAATAAGACATCTTCAAAGACAAACATTTTCTTACGGATTTCATCTGCCAATTCTGGTTCTTCAATTTCAAGACTTTCCATAATATGTTTCTCTGTACCACGGTCAACCGTATTTAAAATCTCAACCACAGCATCCACACCACCGATAATGGTGTAATCCTGATTTACAAGTGATGCAAGCTTCGATTCCAATACCTTTTCTACTTCTTTGATAACATCCGGACTTGTTCGGTCCATTAATGCAATACGTTTTGCAACGTCAGCCTGCCTGTCTGGTGTTAATGATGCAATAATAGACGACGACTGGCTTGGTGATAAATAGGACAATATCAAAGCAATTGTCTGCGGATGTTCATCCTGAATAAAGTTCAATAACTGGGAAGCATCTGTTTTACGGATAAATTCAAATGGTTTCACCTGTAAAGAAGCAGTTAGCTTTCCAATGACATCCATAGCCTTGTCTGCTCCCAAAGCCTTTTCCAGCAATTCCTTCGCATAACCGATACCACCTTCTGCAATATATTGCTGCGCAAGGCAGATTTCATAGAATTCATTGATAACTTCCTCTTTTATCTGAGGGGTAATGCTCCTGGTATTTGCAATTTCCAAGGTCAGTTCTTCGATTTCCTCTTCCTTGAGATGTTTAAATACAAGTGCTGATTTTTCCGGTCCTAGTGCAATCAATAGAATCGCTGCTTTTTGTAGCCCACTGATATGTTCCTCTTTCGCCATTCCTGATTACCCCCAATCTTCGCTTAGCCAGTTGCGAAGCAGATTTGCCACTGCTTCTGGATTCTCTTCCACAAATTTCTCTATCATCATACGTTCCTGTGATTTTGATTCCAGTCCAATATCCTCTAATTCTGTATCTGGTGTAGATTGCAATAAATTTTCCACAGAAAGCTCTTCTGCTTCCGGTTCTGCTTTTTCCGCACGCATGCTGCGCAAAATAACAAAAGCAAGTAAACCCAGAATTAATACAATCAACACAATCTGCACAATATCGGTTGCCTTGATACCGGAACCCGAAGCATCTACAAACATCGGTTCTTCATATGCAACGATTGAAATATCGGCTTCCCCGATACCCGTTGCCTTGGATACCATCGTTACAAAATCCGGATCTGCATCTATCTTGGTTCGTTCCCCATTTGCTGCTTTATATTCATTCCATGTCATGTCCCCTAACAGACCCTGACTTTTTGCATCTTCTTCCTTTAATACTTTATAGCGAATCGCTGCCACCGAAAGAGAAGACTCCCCATATACGATAGAGCCTGCCGGTATGCTGGAATTTGTAATTGTCTCATTTGGTAAATAATCTCTGGATTCCTCACTTACGGTACTGGTGCTTCCCTGTGCATCTTCATACACATAAGTAGTTTCTGTATTGGAATCTGTTCCCGGTGTTCCACTTGTACCGCCGGTTGCTTCCGAATTGTATACATCTTCATGGCTTAGTACACCCTGCGTCTGTCCATCTGCCGGCGTATAGTCATGCTGTGTTACGTCCTTCGTCGAAAAATCCAGTACCAGATTTGTACCCACTTCAACATTGTTAAATTCATTGGTTCCCAAAAGAACTTTTTTCACTTCGTTTTTTACCAGATTCTCTGCCTGTTGTTTTACACTCAGTTGGCTGGTTGCACTTCCGGACACAGAATAATCATCTTCTCCGGAAAAAAGCAGATTACCATTGGTATCAATAATGGTAATATTTTTGGTTGTATCATTTCCCAATGCAGTCGCCACTACCCGTGCAATCGAAGTAGGTGCATCATCTGGCATTTCCCCATCCAGTTCCAGAATAATGCTTGCAAAAGATTCTTCCTGCTTGGCTATCAATGTACCATCATCCTCCGGTATGGATAACTGTACATTTGCCGTTTTGACAAAGGAATATGCAGAAAGGTCTTCCTCCAGCCTTCCCTCGCTATATAATTTATATCGTTTCTGCTTATCGGATTCCGTCGTACTGAATCCGCCTGCAAACACATTTTCAATATCATAGGATGCAACTGGTATGTTGTTGGCACCCAATAATAAATTGGCATCCGACAATTGACTCTTTAAGATAGTAATTTGTAAGCCATCATCTGATACCTGATACGTCAAAGCAGCTCCATCTAATAAATCTGTTACCTGCGAAGCCTCTTTGGTAGATTCACAAGTAGCCAGTAATTCATATTGTGGTCTTGTTAATACCGTAACCAAAATCGCTAACGCCAATACTACTGCCGCAGTAATACAGATGATAATCGTCTTTTGTTTTGGTGTAAACTTATTCCACCATTCCAATATACGTTTTGGAATCTCTTTTATTCGGTCTGCCATCTTGCCGTATCTCCCTTGTCCTTTTTATCCTTCTTATCTTCCTAATTCAATTAAATCTGCATTTGAATAATTTCTTTATAAGCTTCAATAAATTTATCCCGTACTGCTACTGTATATTGCAAACTGGCAGAAGCCTTCTGCAATGCAATTGATAAATCATGTGTATTATCCGTTTCCCCCATTGCCAGCTTAATTTTTTCGTTTTCTGCATCGGATAAGTACGCATTTGTACTATTCAAATTACTTACCGCTGAATTAAAAATACTGCCAAATAAATCTGTATCCGCACCACTGGTTTTATCCGCTGTTGCACTGCTTTTTGCTGCTTCTTTAATCGCATTCGAGCTCACATTATACAAAGATGATATATCCATTTTATCCCCTTATCTACGACTTTTCGTCATTTGTAAATACTTATAGATGAAAAACGCTTCCTTTTGCATTTTTCTCATGTGAGATTTAGAAAACCTTAGGCTGCGTCCCTTGCAGCCTTAGATTTTCTTCTCACATTTTATCCGTTGCTCATTTCCAGGCCTTTTACTGCCATCGCTTTACTTGTTGTAAATGCAGTTGCATTTGCCTCATAGGCACGGCTGGCATCAATTAAGTTTGTCATTTCTGTAACAATATTTATATTTGGATAAGTTACATAACCGTCCTGATCCGCATCTGGGTGGGAAGGGTCATATACTTTATTCATTTCCGTAGTCTGGTCTTCCTGTACAGAACTTACTTTCACACCTTTTCCAGAATAATTATCTGTTACATTATTTAACACTCTGCTAAAAGGTGTCTGCGACTCTTTTTCTGCAAAAGTTACTACTTTTCTACGATATGGCGTACCATCTTCTGTTCTCGTTGTATTTGCATTCGCAACATTTTCTGATATGATATCCATTCGATACTGCTGCGCAGTCAATCCAGATGCATTGATATCAAATGCTGTAAACATTCCCATCGTATTTTCCTCCTCTATTCAAATATGTGCCTATGTACTATTTTGTAACTGATTTCAAATTTGCAAATTCCTGATTTATACTTTGAATCAGTCCATTATATTTTATCTGGTTCTTTACCAACGTTACATTTTCCGTCTGTATATCCACATTATTTCCATCTAATCGGTATGAAAAGCCATCATAGTCTGTATATGTTCTTGCATTTAGTCGACTCGTGTGCAGGTTCGAAACCTTGGAATCCATAGATTCATATCTGGAATTCTTTAATGCCCGCTGCAGCTCTCCCTCAAAATCCACATCCTGCCTCTTATAATTGGGTGTTGTTGCATTTGCAATATTATTGGTAATTGCATCATTACGCAGCCAGGATGCATCTGCTGCCTTATCTAATACATTTACATAATTGAACACATTTGCGTTTATCATTCTTACTCCCATCTGCGTGTTACAGCACGCGTACAATCAGGGGGACGAAAAGCACATAGCCTATCCACCTTATTCTATTATAATTTATTTCTTAAAAAACACAAGTAAATTTTGTCAAATAAACCTAGATTAGGTACTTTATATAGTGGTCTTATAGTACCACATGTACCAAATATACAAAATTCAAAAAAGACTCATTGAATTTCTTCAACAAGTCCCTTTGTCCTCAATGATAGGCGATTGCTTTTTTCATTACCGGGTTGGAATACATGCCGCCTATTTCTTCTATTTTAATTCTTTTCTTACTATTTCTTTTCTCTCTTTAATTTGGCTATTTCATCAAATACCACGTCATTTACAACCTTAATATACGTTCCTTTCATTCCTGAAGAACGTGATTCGATGACACCTGCACTCTCAAATTTACGCAAAGCATTAACGATAACTGATCTGGTAATTCCAACACGGTCTGCTATCTTACTCGCAACCAAAATACCTTCCATACCATCTAATTCATCAAAAATGTGAGTAATTGCCTCAACTTCCGAAAATGACAAGGTACTGATTGCTGATTTAACGACTGCCACTTTTCTATTTTCTTCTGCGCTTTCCTCATTTTCCGCACGAAGCATTTCAAGACCTACGACCGTATTTCCATATTCACATAAAATAATATCATCGATATCATATTGTGCATCTACTTTATAAATAAATAAAGTTCCAAGTCTTTCACCTGCGATATCAATCGGGGTAATTATCGCATGGTATTTCTTTACTGCATTCTCCTCAAAGCCAAGTGTTGATAAATTTACATTTTCCTTTGTAGAAAGAACAGCCAAAAGTCTTTCATTTAAAAGAGGATCAATAAAATTACCCACTTCGTCTTTAATCATTTCACGAAGGGTTTCAATTCCTTCACTTTCACCAACACCCAAAACCTTTCCTTTTTTGCTGATAACAAGAACATTTGAATCTAAGATATCATGCATAACACTACAGATATCATTAAAGATAACCTTACTCGAGTTATTGTTATGAAGCAGCTTACCGATTTTACGTGTTTTGTCTAACAACTGCACACTACTCAAAATTTTTTCCTCCAATTCTCACAAAAATATCCCACACCACATGTAATTTAAAGACAGTTTAGCACATGTGTTGTGGAATTTCAATAAATAAAGCTATTTTTTCACAGATTCTTCAACAATTTTATTGGTTACGTAGCCACATTGTTCATCTGCGCATACCAGTTTGTTACCTTTTTCCAACATGATAGAACCACATTCCGGACACTTCTGCAGGGAAGGTTTTTGCCAAACCATAAAATCGCATTCCGGGTTATCGATACAACCATAATACCGTCTGCCTTTTTTTGTTTTTTTAATGACAATGTCTTTTCCACACTTTGGACAAGGTACTCCTATTTTTTCCAGATAAGGTTTGGTAAAACGGCAATCTGGAAATCCCGGACAGGCCAGAAACTTTCCATGTGGTCCATATTTTATGACCATTTGCTTACCGCATAAGTCACATACTTCATCCGAAACCTCGTCTGCTATTTTTACTTCTGCCAAATCAACCTCTGCCGCTTTGACTGCCTCGTCCAAATCCGGATAAAAATTGGAAACTACGGTCTTCCAATTGACAGCACCTTCTTCTACCTTATCTAACAAAGCTTCTAAATTAGCTGTAAAGTCTACATTCACCAAACTTGCAAATGCTTCCTTCATAATTCGGTTGACCACTTCTCCAAGTTCGGTTACATATAAGTTTTTATTTTCTTTGATTACATATCTTCGAGCTAGTATCGTTGTGATCGTTGGTGAATACGTACTTGGACGTCCAATTCCAAGTTCCTCTAAGGCGCGAACCAGAGAAGCTTCTGTATAATGCGGTGATGGCTGTGTGAAATGCTGTTTGTAGTCAAATTCATCCAGACTCAGCTTCGATTTCAGATCAATGCCCTTTACCAGATTATTTTCTGCCTTTTCACTATCATCATCGGTATAGACACTCATAAATCCATCAAACAGTATCTTTGATGCCGCTACGGTAAATTTATAATCACTGGCATCAATTTTTACAGAGGTTGTTTCGTATTTAGCTGCATTCATTCTGCTTGCTACAAATCGTTTCCATATCAATTGGTACAAGCGGAATTGTTCTCTACTCAGAGATTCTTTTAATTCAAAAGGAGTTCTTGCGATATCCGTAGGCCGGATTGCTTCATGGGCATCCTGTATCTTCTGGCTGGTTTTCTTTGCTACGGTGAATTCAGCCGCATATTCTTCCCCATATTTTTCCTGGATATATGACTTTGCCACGGTCTCCGCTTCTTCCGATACACGGGTAGAATCGGTACGAAGATACGTAATGACACCAACTGTACCCTGTCCCTTGATATCAATTCCTTCATATAATTGCTGTGCAATACGCATGGTTTTCTGTGTGGAAAAATTCAATACCTTACTTGCTTCCTGCTGCAGAGTACTGGTAGTAAATGGAAGCGGTGCTTTCTTGGTACGTTCTCCCTTTTTGATATCAGAAACGGCATACTTTGCTTTTTCCAATCCTTTTAAGATTGCTTCCAGCTCTTCTTTATTCTCAATATTCTTTTTACCGTCTTTATCACAATAGAACTTTGCAACCAGCGGTTTTTTCTCGCCTGCTACCTTTAGAATGGCATCCAAAGACCAATATTCCTCTGGTATAAATGCATTAATTTCATCTTCTCTGTCACATATGATACGTAACGCAACTGATTGTACACGTCCTGCACTCAAACCTCTTTTTACCTTTGCCCATAATAATGGTGAGATACGATATCCCATCATGCGGTCCAGCATTCTTCTTGCCTGCTGTGCATCTACGAGATTCATATCGATTTCGCGTGCATTTTTTAAGGACTCTTTTACTGCTGTTTTGGTAATCTCATTGAAGGCAATACGGTATACCTTCTTATCCTGTAGTTTTAAGGACTCAAATAAATGCCAGGAAATAGCTTCACCCTCGCGATCAGGGTCAGTTGCAAGATACACTTTCTCTGCTTTTTTTACTTCCTTACGAAGTTTTGCAAGAATATCTCCTTTTCCTCTAATCGTAATGTACTTTGGTTCATACCCATTTTCGACGTCTATACCCATCTGACTTTTCGGCAGATCTCTTACATGTCCATTGCTTGCCGCCACTTCATAATTTGGTCCCAAAAATTTCTTTATTGTCTTTACTTTTGCTGGTGATTCAACAATTACCAGATATTTTGCCATAGTTTTTCCCCTATTCGTAGTGTTAAAATCCTTACACAAGTAATCGTGAAACACTATACACCATATTTTCCTTTGGTGCAAGGACATTCTTTTTCTTTCTCTATATCTTTCTATTTATTCGCTACCTTCCACATAAACTATAATATCCACCAGCCTGTTGAATCATTCCTCTTATTTGCAACTCCACCAGTTGTTGTAAAATAAGTGAAATTTCAAAGACCTGTTCTGTTTCCAGTGCTTTTATTTTTTCTAAAATTTGGTTTAAAGACTGTGGTGTAAAATCCATTTGTTGTATGATTATTTTTCCTAATTTGTTTTCCACCTTCTGTGTCAGATATTCTGATAAACCGATCTGCTCCCCTGTCACTATCTCCTCTTTCCGAAATGGCGACCGAAATGTATCGACCTCTGCTAATAAATCCTCACAGGACAAGATTATTCCGGCACCCTGTTTGATAAGACGGTTGCATCCTGCACTTAATGAATCCGTCACTCGTCCGGGTAAAACAAGCACTTCCCGTCCCTGTTCCAGAGCCATATCCACCGTAATCAAAGTGCCGCTTTTCTGTTTTGCCTCAATGACCAGTACAATATCTGCCAGGCCACTGATAATGCGATTGCGTGG
>JAQUYA010000060.1 GCA_028692055.1 Lachnospiraceae bacterium
AACATGCAGCAAAATTTGCTGAATTATTAGGTGAAGTTGTAACTGATTCTACAAAGAAAAACTTACAGATGAGAGTAGATGCTGAAAATGGTGCTACTGCTGGTAAATTTGATTTAGCAAAACGTGCCAAAGCTGCTAACTTAGACGCTATCCATGATACCGTTCACGAAATGGCTAGAGATGAAGCAAGACATGGTAAAGCATTTGAAGGACTTTTAAATAGATACTTCAACTAATTGACAAATGCTTCGCATTTGAAGGACTTTTAAATAGATACTTCAACTTATTGGCAAATGCTTCGCTTTGAAGGTTTACTTAAGAGATATTTTGTTTATTTATAGGCTCAATTATTATAATAGTTTTATAAAAAGGACTGTACAAAAATGTGCGGTTCTTTTTATATTGACAATCATATCCCGAATATGTTAGCATGCAACTAAGGAATAGTTGCAAAGGAGGTGCTTTTTGAGTCAGATTGAAAAACTAAAGTCAAAGTTATTAAGCAGACCAAAAGATATGACTTATACTGAAATCAAAAAATTGCTTAATAGTTTAGATTTTGCAGAATATAATAAAGGTAAGACATCTGGTTCAAGAGTTGCATTCTACAGAGAATCTGATAACTTAACAATACGAATTCACAAGCCTCACCCTGGCGACATTGTTAAATTATATGTTGTAGACCAATTAATCGAATATTTAACAAATATAGGAGAACTATAATGAAAAATATATTGGAATATAAGGAATATCTGACTAAAATAGAATTCAGTGCAACAGATGGTGTTTTATTTGGGAAAATAGAGGGTATTACAGACTTAATTACATTTGAAAGTGATAGTGCATGTCGTATTGAAGGAGAATTTCATAACGCTGTTGATGATTATCTTGCTTTCTGTAAAGAAGTTGGAAAAGAACCTGATAAGTTATATAAAGGCAGTTTTAATGTTCGAATAAATCAGGAATTACACAAACGCTTGGCAGTACAATCTATAAAAAATGGTGATTCGCTTAACCAATCTGTGGAAAAAGCAATTAAAATGTACTTGAATGGACCATCAATCAAATACATCGAAGTAAAAGAATCCTGTGATACTACTTTACCATCAGCTTTTTATTTACAAACCGAAAAGATGTGGAATAATAAAGCAACTGCAAGCACTTTTTCTTCTTCGTCTAAAGTTATTTCAATAGCGAGAAAAAAGAATATGGAGGAGATGTAAAATGTTTGACTTTGACAAATATTTTAATCAGGAAATTGAAATATATCTTGAAAATGTAGAATATAACTTAATAAAAAATGAATCGACTGATATAGCTAATATAGAAATTGATTGTAAAGATATTATAGATTATGAAGAAAAGGAAAATAAACTGTGTTTTCATTTTTCCAGAGTGATAAAGTTTAGTCCCGAAAAATTATTTTCAATTAAAATTGTCTACGGATTTAATTTAAAATTTCTTAATAAAGAAAATATTGATTTTTCAATCAATGAAATAGATTGGGTAAAAGAAATAATAGAAAATGGTGCAGAATACGTAAATAACGTAGCGGGAAGAACATCTTTGCTTATCTCTCAAATAACATCTTCTAGCGGTCAACCCCCACTCGTTACACCACCCAGTTTTATGTTAGAAGAAAGAAGTGACCAATAGCATTATTGGTCACTTCTTTTCTGTATAAACTCATATACTTCTTTTTCTTCTGGCATTACGCACAATGCCCCTTTTCTTGTAGTTATAATAGATGCGGCGGCATTGGCGAAGATAAGCATTTCTTTGATTTTTTCTTCATCTAACTGCTCTAATCCATATTGCAGGATAAAGTGCAAGATACTTCCACAAAATGTATCACCTGCACCGGTCGTTTCGATTGTTTTGGTATTCAAAAAAGCTGGTACAAATATTTCCTTTTCTTTATAATATGCTTTGCTTCCACTTTTCCCTAATGTTGCAAATACAATCGGAATCTGATATTTCTCTAAAAGTATTTTTATTCCTTTTTCTACATCATCGGTTCCACTTATAAACGTAATTTCATCATCTGATATTTTTAAAATATCACAATTTTTTAATCCAAATGCTATTTTTTCTTTTGCTATATCAGCAGAATCCCATACTGGCATTCTTAGATTTGGATCAAAAGAAATAAGTTTTCGATTTTCTTTTGCTATTGCAACTGCTTTTTTAGTTGCCTTCTCAACGTTTCTATCGGTCATGGATAGAGAACCAAAATGAAAAATTCTGGTGTTTTCAATAAGAGAACGGTGGCTTATAACGTCATCTTCTGTCAGCATAATATCTGCTCCAGGCTTTCGATAAAAGGAAAAGTCCCGATCACCATCTTCTTTGGTATGGACAAAAGCCAATGTTGTATGCACGATATCGGATTTTAATATTCCATCTGTAGCTATCCCCTGCACAGATACTCTTTCTTCCAGCAGATTTCCAAATATATCTTTACCAACTTTTCCAATAAATGCTGTTTTATGATGCATTTTTTGTAGCATGGAAAGTACATTACATGGAGCTCCTCCTGGATTTGCTTCCAGCAGTTGATTGCCCTGCATGCTTTTTCCATTTTCTGTGAAATCAATTAGTAATTCTCCTAAACTTGTAACATCATACATCTTACCCATTTTCTATTTCCTTTTATTCCTTTTATAATTTCTGGCAAAATTCTATTTGCTCTTTATTGGGTCCCAGAATTGTAAAAAATTTCACACCTTTTTCCCAAAACGGTAAATAATTGATTTTTTCTTCTACCATTTTCATTTTTTTATTTATCATTTCTGTATAAACTTTTTCAATTTCCGTTGTGTTAATAGCGAAGTGATTAATTGCACCATTTACCTTAACTGCCTTATCCTCATAACATTCAATTATTAAATTTTCATTTTGTAGAAAGCATACTTTTTGATTTTCATTTACCGTTTGGTAAACAACATCAAACGCAATTTCCTGATAAAATCTGATTGCTTCCTCTATGTTCTCACATGGAATCCCAATATGTTGGATTCCATGTATATATTTTGAAAGACTCATATGTTTTACTCCTATCAAGATTTATTCTATAACCAAATCATGCCTGCATGGCAGCCAGTCCAGAACATCTTTTATATGTGCGTCCCAAAAATCCCAATTATGAACTCCAGGAGCTCTCAAATACTCAATGGCAACTCCCATTTCCTGTGCTTTTTTGTAGAAATTTTCATTCGTTGGATATATGAAATCTTCCGTTCCACATGCCATAAATATTCTGGGTAGTTCTTTTTTATCTGCAATGTTATTTTCTAATAAATGTAGCAAATCCGCATCAGAATCTGTAATTCTATTTGAGTCTTCAAAGATTGCCTTACGAAAACTCTTTGACATTTTTGTTGTATGCGCCTCTGTTCCATTTGATAAAAGTTGAAGGTCTAAGGCTCCTGACAGGCTTGCCACATATCCATAGAGCTCTGGTTTCTTTAGTGCTGAATGCAGGGATCCAAATCCTCCCATTGATAAGCCGGCGATAAAAGTATCTTCTCTTTTTTTGGATATCGGAAATATCTTTGTTAAGAAAGCCGGTAATTCTTCCGTTAAATATGTTTCGTAGTTTTCTCCATATGCCATATTTAAATAATTGCTGTTTTCTCCAGACGGCATCACTACTGCCAGTGTTTTATCCTGCGCATACCTCTCTACTCCTGTGAATCGGCTCCAATCCGTGCAATCACCATAACTTCCATGAAGTAAGTATAGTACCTGATATTTTGCATTTTTTGTTCCATAATGAATGTCCGAGCCTTCCAGGTAATCATCTGCTGAAACGGTTGGTAAAAATATAATTACATCTTCATTTCTTTGCATACTTTGAGAATAAAAGTTAAGTTGTATATGTGCCATTTTAGTCCACCTCCACAGAATCATTTTTTAACGGAAGCCAGTCAAGTGCCCTTTGAATATAAGTATCCCAAAAATCCCAATCATGAATGCCAGGATATTCTTCGTAGGTCAAATCAACTCCGATATTCTCCATTTTTTCTTTGGCACTCACATTTGCTTCATAGATAAAATCCTCCGTACCTACCGTCTGAAATACTTTCGGAAGCTTATGCCCCAACGCGATTTTTTTCTTTGCAAGTGCAAATAAATCTGCATCAGTGCCTTCAATATTATCTGGGTTTTCAAAAATAGAATTCCATAAAAATGGACTTGCAAATTCTCCTTCTCTAGCCTGCTTTGCAACGCTGATAAGATCAATTGCTCCTGACAAGCTGACGCATGCAGCAAATTGTTCCGGTTTTTCAAATGCAAGCTTTACTGCCCCATATCCTCCCATTGATAATCCAGCTACAAAAGTATCTTCTCTTTTTTCACTAACCGGAAAAATAGACTGTACAAACTTAGGTAGTTCCTCATTCATAAAGGTAAGATATTCGGAGCCTTTATACATATTCTGATAAAAACTATTCGATGCAGATGGCATCACAACTGCAATTTTATGATTTTGTGCATACTTTTCTATGCTGGTTAATCTCAGCCAATCAGAATAATCACCATATGCCCCATGTAGTAAATACAAAACCTGAAATTTGACGCCTTCCTGAAAATAATCTGATTTTTTATTGTTTAAAATCTCATCTGAATTTGGTGTCGGAATAAATACATTAATATTTGTATTAAAATTTAATACTGGTGAAAAAAAATTACATTGCATAAATGCCATAATCTACGTCCTTTCTGTCGTAATTCATCTATCAATCCTATCATTAATTGGATTTATTTTTCTTCAAATTCTTGATGTAGTCGATATATACAGCAACTAAAATAATGATTCCTTTAAATATAATCTGCCAGTAGGAGTCGATTCTCATAAGATTTAATCCATTATTTAACAGACCGATAATCAATGCTCCTATTAAAGTACCTCCGATAAATCCATATCCCCCTGTCATAGAAGTACCACCGACTACACAAGCTGCGATAGCGTCCATTTCTGCACCATTTCCTGCAACCGGATTTCCAGAGTAATTGCGGGCACTGATTACGATTCCTGCCAGAGCTGCCATAATACCACTGAAAATATATACAAACATTCTTACTTTTTTTACGTTAATACCACTAAATTGTGCAGCTTTTTCATTTCCGCCAATTGCATAAATATGTCTTCCCAATTTTGTTTTATTTAATATAATGAAAACAATTAATATTACGATTAACATATAAATTACTGGAAGCGGAATCATAAGAAGATAACCGGTTCCCATATTAATATATTCTCTACTGTCGATTCTTACCGTGCTGCCCGCGGTAAATACATAGGTTGCTCCTCTTAAGATATTCATCATAGACAATGTAACGATAAATGGTGGTAATGTGGTTCTGGATAAAATAAATCCATTTACTGTTCCGCATAAAGCACCTACCAACAAACAGATAAGAACCACTAATGGTAATGGAATCCCTGCAGAAATTAAAGTACCTCCGATTACACCAATTAATGCAATTAATGATCCAACCGATAAGTCGATTCCTCCTGCTATTAATATCATCATCATGGCACTTGCAAGATACATATTAGAAGAAATCTGACGAAGTACATTCATAATATTATCCTGTGTTAAGAAATTATCAGATTTAATTGCAACAATAATACAAATTACAAAAAGTCCTAATAAAATACCTGTATTTCTTTTTAAATATTCTTTTGTAGCTTTTATGAAGTTTGTTCCTGTTTTCATGTTTTAAGTCCCTTTCCTTAATATTGAACTGCTTTTTCCATAATGTTTGTTTGTGTTGCTTCCATATGGTCTAATATTCCCGTAACAGAACCATTGCTCATAACTGCTACTCTATCACTCATATTCAGTACTTCTGGTAAATCTGATGAAACCATAATAATCGAAACACCCTTCTTTGCCAGTTCATTCATAATCATATAAATTTCACTTTTTGCACCGACATCCACCCCTCTGGTAGGTTCGTCCAAGATAAGGACCGTCGGATTTGTTGCCAGCCAGCTTCCTAAGATTGCTTTTTGTTGATTTCCACCTGATAAGGAACGAATCGGTGTCTGGTCTGTTGGAACCTTGACTGCTAGTTCATTTATATATTTTGAAGAAATCTCATGTTCTTTGGTACCGTCTACATGGATTCCTTTTATAAATTCATCTAACGCCTTTAGGGTTATATTAAATTTTGTTGCCATATCTGGGAAAATTCCTTCTGCACGTCTATCTTCCGGAACCAAACCAATTCCTTTTTTCATAACCTCTTTTGTAGTTAATCCCTGTATTTCCATTCCATTCAAAATTACTTTTCCAGAAGTTATTTTCTTTAATCCAAAAATAGCCTCCATAGTTTCACTTCGACCTGCACCAATCAGACCTGCAAATCCTAAGATTTCACCTTTTCGCAATTCAAAATTTACATGATTTGATTTTTCACTACACAAATCCTTTACTTCCATTACAATTTCATTTGAAGCATTGAAGTCACGCGTATAATAACTTGTAAGCTCCCTTCCTACCATTAATCGAATAAGCTCGTCATTATTTGTTTCTTTAATAACCTTTGTATCCACATATTGTCCATCTCGCATAACTGTTACCCTGTCTGCTATTTGGCCCAGTTCACTCATGCGATGAGAGATATAGATAATGCCAATTCCTCTCGCGGTCAATTTTTTTACGCTCTTAAATAATCCTTCTACTTCGGTATCGGACAATGAGCTTGTAGGTTCGTCCATAACAATTATTTTTGCATTAAAGGAGATTGCTTTTACGATTTCAACCATTTGCTGCTGCGCAATATTTAAATCTGCAATCATAGAATTTGGGTTCAGATTTAATCCAAAATCATCTAATGCATTCTTTGTATCTGCAATCATTTTGCTTCGATTAATCAATCCCGATTTTTTCTTAGGTTCCCTTCCCAGAAAAATATTTTCAGCAATACTTAGGAATGGTACCAGCACTAATTCCTGATGAATAATACTAATTCCCTGTGAGCGGGCATCCTCTACGGAATTGATTTCTTTTAATGTTCCATCAATATATATTTCACCTTGATTTTTTTCATAGATTCCACCCAGAATCTTTATTAGTGTTGATTTTCCTGCTCCGTTTTCTCCCAATAGTGCATGCACTTCGCCCGCCATTAACTCCAGCTTTGCATCATTTAACGCATATACACCCGGAAATTTTTTATGAATATGTTCCATTTTTAATAACAATGTTTTTTCAGCCAAAAAATCATCTCCTTTCATAGCCTGTATACTTTTTTCATTTTCTTTTCTGATAGTGAGAAAGGGCAGGTTCGCAACCTACCCCTTCGACTTTTATCATTTATTAGTTCCAAGCATCTGGTGTCATATCTGCTGCATTATCAGGTGTAACTAATGTAGTTGGTAATGAGAATGTAGCTTCTACTGTTTTTCCATCGATTAAATCATATGCACATTCCACTGCTTTTTCACCGATAGCAACTGGGCTCTGTGCTGCTGTCGCATATAATCCGCCATTTGCAACACTTGTTTTTCCTGATGGAGAACCATCAACAGAATATACGGAAATATCATCTTGACGACCGGCAGATTCCACTGCACCAAGAATAATCAAGCTAACATCATCATTTAATCCCCAGAATACATCTATATCTGCATTTGCCTGAAGCATATCCTCTGCATTTTGAAGAACTACATCCATTGTTGAGATAGATTTTCTATCAATAATTTTACAATTGGTTCCTTCAATAGCTTCTTCTAACCCTTGCACACGTTGTACAACTGAATCTGCCAATGGATTTTCAATAATACAAATATTACAACCATCTGGATATTTTTTAACGATATCTTCTCCACACTGTTTTCCAGCGGTAACATTATCTGAGGAAATAAAGGTTGCAATTTTAGAAGTATCTTCAACTCCTGAATCAACATTGATTACTTTAACTCCGGCTGCTTCACATGCTTCCAAAGAAGGTTGTACAGATGCGGAATCAACTGGATTCAAAAATAATACTTCTATTCCCTGTGTAATTAAATCTTCAATAACATCATTTTGTTTTGTCTGGTCCTGCTTTCCATCGATACTAATTAAGGTATCTCCATTTGCCTCAACTGCTGCCTGCATTGCATCTCTCATGGCAATATGGAAAGGATTCGTCATATCCATACAGGTGTATCCAAATACATGTCCACCTTCTTTTGGTGTTGTTGCTTCTGTTGCTTCTGCTACGGCTTCTGTTGCAGCTTCTGTTACTGCTGATTCTGTTGAAGTATCTGTAGTAGTAGCTGTACTTCCACATGCGGTAAGTGATAACACCATAGCCATCGTTAATCCAATTGCAATCATCTTCTTCATAAAATTAAGTCCCTCCTTAGGAATTAAAATGTTCTTGTAAACTCATGTAACCGTTTACGTAAACGTTTGCTTTGTTTATATTGTTATTTTATTAGCATATTCTTTTTTAGTCAATCCTTATATTTTAACAAGTTTATTGTTTATTTTTTAGTTATATTGCACAACTATTTTGTAAAATAATATAGTTTGACATATATTTTTTTATGTATTATACTGTAGTTACACGGTTACGTAACAATTTTATGTGTTAACAATGCCTACGGGGGAATTTAGCATGAAAAAAGCAGGAATACGAGATGTTGCCTTACGTGCAGGTATTTCAACTGCAACTGTAAGCCATGTATTGAATAATACGAGATTTGTAAGTGAAGGCACAAAGCAGCGCGTCTTAGATAGTATTAAAGAATTAAATTATAGTCCTAATGAAATGGCAAGAAGCTTTAAAACCGGTAAAAAACATTTAATTGGTTTTATTGTTCCAGATATTACCAATGATTACTATTCTTCTATTATTGATGGAATTGAATGTGTGATTAATCCCTATGGATATCGATTGGTTATCGCAAATACAAAAGAAACTGTAGAAAAAGAACTGGATAATCTTTCTGCACTGAGTAACGGTATTGTGGATGCTGTTATTATTGCAAGTACTCTGGAAAGCTATTCGCCAATAAAAAAAATTGTTCCTTCTGATATTCCTGTTTTATGCATTGACCGAACAGTTCCAGACTGTCCTTATTCAACGATAACAGTGGCAAATTATGATGCGATGTATCGTGGTGTTACGCACTTAATTAATAAAGGTCATAGAAAAATTGCATATATTACAGGTCTTATGCGTCTTTCTACTACTTCAGACCGTTTATCTGCTTATAAAGCAGCACTGGCAGATTCTAATATTCCTCTGGATATATCTTTGGTTCGCTATTGTACTTCTCTGAAAGATGATGCCTATCAGCAGATGGAATCTATTATTGAAAGTGGCTGTACCGCTATCATTGCTTCCAATAATGTTATGGCTAATGATGTGCTTTCTTACTTATACGACAATCATATTTCTATCGACAAAGATATTTGCGTCCTTGGCTACAATGAAAGCAAAAGAAATTTATTTGCATTAAATTATATGAATTATATTTCACAACCTGTTTCTTCCATTGGTAAACTAGCTGGCGAGCAAATCCTTAGTCTTATTAAAAATCCTGCCCAGCCTATTAAACAAACCATATTGGAAGCATCTTTTAAGCATCGCTAATACAAAATATTTCATCTTGCGCTGTCAGGCAGGTATCACATAGATAACCTTTTTCTGATTTCCATTTGGAAAGTCCACGATAGTAATACATTTTTAGATTATCCGTAATGATGAAGGGAATAATATATTACATTATTGCCGATAGCAAAAAAGAATATTTTTGTAAATCATTCAAATCACTGCTATTTCCTAAATAAACTGCATAGGTAGTATACTCAATGCGAACGGTTCCCTTTTCTTCATCATAGAATCCCATATCTTCTATCCTGCATGATAGTACTACCCTTTTGCTCTCGCCTTTTTTTAAATGTACCCTTTGAAATGCTTTTAATATCCTCTCAGGACGCTCCACGGTAGAATTCGGTACGCCTACATACATTTGTACGATTTCATCGCCCTCTCTTTTTCCGTTATTATTCACCTGTATAGAAGCATAAATGGATTCCTGTTCCTGCCACACCTTCATATCATACATGGTAAAAGTAGTATAGGATAAACCATATCCAAATGGAAATAAAGGTTCCACGCCTTTCTTCTGTAATAAGGTGTAACCACGATAATACTCATATACCTGTTCCTTTGCTTTCCAATCAATCTTAGGTAAATCCGTTTCCCGCTTTGGAACCACAAAAGGTAGCTTTCCACTAGGGTTTACTTTCCCGAACAGAATCTCTCCTATGGCTGTGCCACCTTCCATGCCCGGATAATAGGAAAGTAATACGGCAGCCACCTCTGAAATCCATTCCTGCATCATAATCATGCCACCACCTAGCAATACTACAATTGCGTCCTTGCGAACTGAAGTAATTTCCATGATAAGATTTCTATCTCTTTCCTTTAGTCCAACACCTTCCTGTCTATCTCCGCCCATATGCATGACAGCTTCCATTCCATCGTCTGACTTCACATACTCACCTTCATCGTGAAAATCATTTCCAACTACGACAATCACCGTATCTGCTTCTTTTGCCAGACGTTTGCTATGTGATAAACTATCTCCATTGTAATAAATAATTTCTGCACCTGTAGCAGCTTTTTGTATTCCTTTTAAAATCGTCGTTACATAAGGTGGATATACCTGGCTTGATCCTTTATCACCTGTTACTTCCTGGTCTGCTAATCTTCCTAAGATTACAATGTTTCCTTGTGCTCGTTTTCCCTTTAATGGTAAAATTTGATTTTCGTTTTTTACCATGGTAATTCCCTCTCTTGCACACTCTAGGGCCAGTTTTTGATGCTCCTTATAATTACAGGAATCCTTCTTTTGTATGTTCTTTTGTATGCTATCTTGCAATTTACTTTGCGTCGATAACACCGTGCGAACAATACGTAAGGCTGCTTCCTCTATTACTTTTTCCTCTACTTCACCATTTTCAAAAGCTTTTCGCAGGTTATCTCCATAAAAATTTGTATTAGGCATCTCTAAATCCTGCCCTGCATGAATGGCCAAAACGGTGTCTTTGATACCCCAGTTAAAGTCTGTCATAACAAATCCATCAAATTTCCATTCTTCTTTTAATACTTTTCGCAATAAATAATCATTTTGTCCACACATACTTCCCTGATATTGATTATAGGAGCTCATAACCGCACCTGCCCCTGCATCAATACATCGTTTGAATTGTGGGAGGAAAACTTCTCTTTCTGCCCTCTTAGAAGCACTGATGGAAACATCAAATCTGGCATTTTCCATGGAATTGAATGCAAAATGTTTTACACAAGCGATAATTCCTTTCTCTTGTATCCCTTCCGTAAGTGCTGCTCCCATTTCTCCCAATAGAAAGGTATCTTCTCCATAGGATTCCTGACTCCTTCCCCAGCCGGGGTGATAGGGTAAATTGACACAGATTCCGGCAAACAGATTTCCACCTGCTGCCTTCACTTCTTCTGCAATTGCCTCCCCTATTTTTCGTTCCAGGATTGGGTCAAAGGTGGCTCCTCTGAGTACCGATACCGGAAAGCAGGTTGCTTTCCCACTGCCACATACCACGCCTCTTGTACCATCGACAAATAAAACCGGGGGAATTCCTGCTTTTTCACAGCCGCCACCCCGATATGGAAATTCATTATAATGTGTTTTTCGTCGATTCTGAATGGCATCTCGTACTTCTTCCAATGACATTTTTCCACTTAACAGTTCTATTTTTTCGCTTATATTTAATTTGGAAAGACATCTTTTTGCTTCTTCTGTATAAGAATCTCTTACTAAAATTTTATTACATTGTTTTTTTCTCATCTATTTACGTATTACATTCCTTTTCCTTATTTTCACTATTTTCATCACATAATATTTTCCGCAGAATCTCTTTTGCTTCTGTAGTTCTAACATGCAGATAACCCTTTAATACATCATTTTTATGCATGATTAAGCCCTTTTCCCGAAATTCCTTAGGTGTTAATCCTGTTTCCTGTCGAAAAATGCGATAAAACGATTTTTCTGAACCGAAGCCGCAACAGTCTAATATATAATTCATATTTTTGTTTGTAGTTTTTAACATTTGCTTTGCCTTTTCCAATCGAAGACTATCCACGATTTCTTTTCCAGATATTCCAATTGTCATTTTTACGTTTCGGTCTAACGTTTTTCGGCTGATTCCAAATTCGTGACACACAAGTTCCATAATCTTTTCTTCCGCTAAGTGTGTTTCAAAATAGGAAATTATGGAAATTGTAAGCTCTCTGTTATTCTGCACCGTTGCATCTCGAAATCTCACATCATAGACTACGTAATCAAAAAGGTCTGCAATCAATCCACATGCATCCGCACGTACGCGAAATACTGCATGCTTATCATCACTCATGGTATTAAAAATAATCAATGCCATCTTTCTGAAAAAATACGAATATCCACAGGTTGGTTTTTCGTCACTGGTGCTGTCTAAATAGAATCGAAGTTCTGTTTTGTCTTCTTCCTGCAAGTCCATCAATTTGGGATTGATTTGCAAGAACATACACAGATTTTCTTCACTTTCTCTTCCTTGAATTGCATGAATAATATTAGAATTAACAAGTATCACATCTCCCTCATGTAAATGGATTACCTCTGATTGTACCCTAACGAGAATGCTTCCTTTCAATACTCCTATCATTTCATATTCTTCATGCCAATGAAATGTACTGCTTTCTATCGGAACCACAAAAACATTTACCATGGATAACGTATTATTATTTACATTTTCATATATTGAATAGGACATTTCATTCCTCCCATTGTAAAAAATTAAAAAGCTTTGGTTTGGCTATATTATAATACATCTGCCATTTATTTGTATAGAAAACGCCCAGATATCTTATATTCTGGACGTTTTACATACTTTATTTACCTGTTATTTTTCTTCTCTTTTTTAGAAAGGCCTTCTGCAATTTGAGGATAAATCTTATCTACATTACAGAAAAATAATGCGATCATACCGACAATGATAAGAACTGCTGGAATTAATGTATATACGGTTTTAATTCCTGCTATAGTTGCTGCTGTTTGTGCTGCAAGTTTTCCATCATAGGCAGCCCATGCGAGTCCCCAGCCAACGAGTGCAGAGCCAAGGCCAGCTCCAACCTTCATACCAAAGGAGGTAGATGAATTTGTTAATCCATCTAATCGTACTCCTGTTTTCCATTCTCCATAATCTATTACATCCGCAACCATTGCAAATAGACCAGCGTTATGAGGAATACCTCCAATACCCAGACATACCAGTCCTGTCACTGCCGTTGCAAAGCTTGCTTCAGAAAACGCCATGATAAGCACACCTGCTAATTCAACTACGTATCCAATCATCATGCTTTTCCATTTACCAAGAAATTTATTGATATATGGATATACTAAATTACCAAGTAGCTTAGGAAGAATAAAGCAAAGTGTTAGGGTTCCCATGAGTCCTGCACTTCCCAGCACATCTTTTGCAAAGTAAATTCCTAAGCCATTATTAACACCCAAAATGGTATAGTTAATAACAAAAACAGCTGTTAGTAACAAGAAATACTTATTTTGAAATAAAAGCATAAATGATTCTTTTACACTCATTTTTTCTTCTGGTTTTTGAATTTTAGAGGTATTAATTTCTATATTTGTACGTTCTTTTGTACCTAAGAATGTGATTAATAATAATCCAATGGCAATGATACCAAAAATTGTTGCCATTCCAGTCCAGCCAAATTTTCCAACAAAATTATTACAGTTATAATTAATAAATAATACAAAAGACATTGTGATAAAGAAACGAATGGAGCTCATTGTTACTCTGTCTTTTGGATTTGGTGCTTCTAATGATAATAATGTATTATATGCTAAATTGCATGCGGTATAAATTACTGCCGCCATAATCACGTATGAGATACATGCATATGCAAGCTTTCCGCCATCACTTAGTCCAGATGGAACGCTAAACATTAGAATAAGCCCTATACCCATCGGAACGGCAGACCATAATATCCACGGTCTTGCTTTACCCCAGCGTGTGTGTGTACGGTCAATAATACTACCCATGACAAGGTCTGAAATACCATCTAGCAGACGACTTAATAGCATCAATGTACCAATCGTAGCTGCTGCAATGCCTACGCTGTCTGTATAGTATAGTGTTAAATAAGAACCAATTGTGGTCCATACCAGGTTACAGCCGCCATCACCTACGGCAAATGCGAGAATCTCTTTCCAACTTGGTTTGTTACTGTTTTTCATGTGTTACCCTCCTATTTTGTTCCCTTTTTATTATATTTTTTTTGCTTTTAAGTGCAATGTTTTTAAGGATATGCTTCCCGACCCTTTGTATACAAAATACAGTTCTTGTTCATTCTCAGAAAAGGTACTATCTGTTTCTGCTGTTTTCCACCATTTTGATGCCTGCAGCTGAATACATGCCTTTGCCTCTCCATGCATTTCTGTTCGGATTTCCAAGATGCCCGGCTCGTCCGCTTCATATACCACTTCAATGCTTCCTGTTTCGAAAAGATTAAAGTATTTATACCCTATCAAATCTTCGTTTTTGATATTTGTAATGTATCGTTCTCCATTGGCACAAGTAATATATGGAAAATCTATTTCTGCATTTGTTCTTCCCAGTGAAGATAATGCTCCCATATGCCCATTTGTCAGATTGCAACAGTGTATTGCTGCATATGAGGCATCTCCTGATAATGGCGTAGGATTCATTCCACTGGAGGTAATCGTAACCTGTGGAATATGCCCGTTTTCATCTATGTATATCTTTTCTGCACATGCCTGTCTGCTATACTGATTCAAAGAGGTGTGCCTGTGATAGAAAATATACCATTGCCCGTTTACTTCTACCAGACCACCATGATTGTTACCTACACTGGCTACCTTGTCTTCCTCACTTCGTCCTTCATAGCCAACATCTCCATTGCTTACGATAACTCCGCCAAACACAAAATTATCCATAGGACTGTCACTTGTCGCATAACAAAGCTGATGTGTGTGAGCAGAAGAATACACCAAATAGTAAGTTTTATCTATTTTTCTAATAGAGGGGCCTTCAAAATATTCATTTCCTTCAAAGCTGGTTCCCTGTCCATATTTCAGACTTGGAATGATAATCTTTGGACCAGTTCGGATTGTCATCATATCATCTTCGAGCTGTACTACGCTTCCACCTCTGAGATCCTGTGTCTTATATCTCGCTATGTTAATCATACAGGGTGCAAATCCAAAACACAAAAAATTACCTTCCTCTGTACAAATTACGGAAGGATCATAAGGCTGGTTTTCACACATTACCCTTCCATCTGCATACTTTACATATCCGTAATACTCATATTTACCTGCTGGTGTATCACAAACTGCGATATGAATCGCATCCTTGAACTTCACACAATAGTACAGATAATATTTGCCATCTTTTCCCTGTACAACGTCAGGCGCATAGAGTGGCAATCTGTCTTCATTAAAAGGATCATCTTCCTTTTTATAAATTACACCCTCATATCGCCAATCTGTCATATCATCCACCGACGCAGACCATGATACATAATCTAATTCACAAAACTCATTTCCATTTTCTAAATCATGGCTTCCAAATAGATATACTCGATTTCCAAACACATGGGGCTCTCCATCCGGAATATATTCATTTAAAGGAAGATAGGGATTCATGCCCTGTCGTTTCATAATACTAACCATGCCTTTCTGCTTGTATCCTTTTGCTTCGTTTAATTGCATTTTACACAAATTTTATATTTTCGTTCTGTCAATCTATTCAATCTTCTCTGTCATTTTAGGACATTTATTTTTAATACGACAATTAATTCAAACGACCTGAATCGACTTCTCTTTAAGAGCATATCCCATCAGTAATATAATAATAGCAAGATTAATGTGTAAAAAATATACGCATTAACCTTGCTATTAATTTTCCTTATATGAAGTTATCCTTTATGAATCTTTCTCTATAGCTCCTCCAACAGCTCCAGCAGCTGCTCTCTGGAGGTAATGATTTCGCCTTCCATTCCACACCTGCAACCGGCTTCGATGTTTTCTTTCCGGTCATCAAAAAACTTACATTCCTGTGGATTCAATT
>JAQUYA010000163.1 GCA_028692055.1 Lachnospiraceae bacterium
TCCAGCGGGGCTTATTTAAGTGTCTCTACTCTGTTCAACGTCACTCATCATCATTCAGAAAACTGACGGATTGACACTTTAGGAGAAGTTAATCATTTTGAAATAACATTTTGCGGAAACTCAAGCTAATCAAGTCTGTGAGCCATTTAAACTAACTATGTGATAACTTGCTAGGGTATTAAGTTTAGATGGCTTAAAACGTTCGTAGATTGATTAAAATTAAACATTATAATAAGCACCCTACATTTGATTGTAAGATGCTTATTTTAGTGTTTAATTACTTCATTCTAATTGATTCTTTTTTAAACTCTCTTAGTATATTAAATTCGTCAATATCCTTCTTAATATCGCAAGTAAGTAGATGTAAATAATTTTCTGTAATTGCAAGAGATGAATGGTCTAGTATTTTCTGTAGCGTCACAACACTGCCACCCATTGTAACCCACTTCTTAGCAAATGTATGACGAAATCTATGCATACCTGTGAGATTTACCCCTCTTCCCTTGTTAAACTCATATACCGAATGATACAACGTGCTTTTCGTCAGTTTATTTCCATATACATTACAAAACAAATAATCCTCTAAATCCCCTTTACGATATTGCATATATTCCTTTAATATCTTATTAATATCATCATTCAAAGGAATAATTAATGTCTTGCGATTCTTAGTAACATTTATATGTACTACACTATTTTCCAAATCAATTTCTTTCGTTTTAATATTGCACAGACTGTTTTGCCTAATTCCTGTAGACAATAAAAAATTCACAATTACCCATGCTTTATATTCTGTAAAACTACATTGTTTTATATTAGGCTTTTTTAATAATAATCTTAAATCCTTATCAGAATAAGTTTCAATCGGTTGCTTATCCACCTTTGGTACTGTCAATTTGAACGTCGGAATATATTCACATTTCATAAAAAAATACATCAATGTCTTAAAATCTCTTGCATAAGTATATAAACTCATATCATTAATCAATGGATTATTTCTCAAAGCAATAATCAAGTTTTCCATTGTTTTATAGTTCATTTCAGAAATAAGCGTTTCTTCCCCAACATACTTGTATAGCTGTTTCATTGATTCACGATAATGTTTAAGTGTCCCCTCTCTAAGATTTCTAGTTTCACAATTCCTTAAATACTCATTGCACCCTTCTCCAAAAGTTAAATCATTTTCGATATTCATCCTCATTCGTTTCATAAAAACACTCCTTTCAGTCAAAAAAAGTTAGACACGTTATATGCCATTTCACATAAATAACGTGTCTAACTGTCTTTTATTGTTTAACTAAAATTGAAGTGTAATCAGAATTAGAATTTACCTTCGTTAGCTGCTTCCTCAATCGAAACTGCAACTGCAACGGTCATACCAACCATAGGGTTGTTACCTGCACCGATCAGACCCATCATCTCTACATGGGCAGGAACGGATGAAGAACCGGCGAACTGAGCGTCAGAGTGCATACGTCCTAAGGTATCTGTGAAACCATAGGAAGCAGGACCTGCAGCCATGTTATCTGGATGAAGTGTACGTCCTGTACCACCGCCTGATGCTACTGAGAAGTACTTCTTACCAGCTTCTAATCTTTCTTTCTTGTATGTACCTGCTACAGGATGCTGGAATCTGGTAGGATTGGTAGAGTTACCGGTAATGGAAACGTCTACATTTTCCTTCCACATAATTGCAACACCTTCCGGTACAGAGTTTGCACCATAGCAGTTAACCTTTGCACGAAGTCCTTCAGAATAAGGAATTCTTTCGATTTCTTTTACTTCGTTCTTATATGGATCGTATTCTGTTTCTACAAAAGTAAAACCATTGATACGGGAAATGATCTTTGCAGCATCTTTTCCTAATCCATTTAAGATAACACGCAGAGGTTTCTGACGAACCTTGTTAGCTTTCTCAGCAATACCGATAGCACCTTCTGCAGCAGCAAAAGATTCATGTCCTGCCAAGAATGCGAAACAGTCAGTTTCCTCTTCCAGAAGCATCTTACCAAGGTTACCATGGCCTAAACCAACCTTACGGGTATCTGCAACAGAACCAGGGATACAGAAGGACTGTAAACCTTCTCCGATAGCTGCAGCAGCTTCAGAAGCCTTGCGGCAGTTTTTCTTGATTGCGATGGCAGCGCCTACGGTGTAAGCCCAGCATGCATTTTCAAAGCAGATAGGCTGGATTTTCTTAACCTGGTCATAAACGTTTAATCCAGCATCTTTTGTGATTTTCTCAGCTTCTTCAATAGAAGAAATGCCATAACTTTTTAATACGCTATTGATGGTATCAATACGTCTTTCATATGATTCAAATAATGCCATTGTAATGTCCTCCTCCTATTATTCTTTACGTGGGTCAATAATCTTAACTGCGTCATCAACACGACCATACTGGCCTTTTGATTTTTCGTATGCAGTTGTAGGATCATCGCCTTTTTTAATGAAGTCGGTCATCTTTCCAAGGTTAACGAACTGATATCCGATAATCTGGTCTTCTTTATCCAAAGCAATACCGGTTACATAACCTTCTGCCATTTCCAGATAACGAGGACCTTTCTTTAAGGTACCGTACATAGTACCAACCTGGCTTCTTAAACCTTTTCCTAAATCTTCCAGTCCGGCACCGATCTGCAGACCGCCTTCTGAGAAAGCACTCTGTGAACGTCCATAAACGATCTGTAAGAATAATTCTCTCATTGCTGTATTGATAGCATCACATACAAGGTCAGTATTTAATGCCTCCATAACTGTTAAACCTGGCAAAATCTCAGCTGCCATTGCTGCGGAATGAGTCATACCGGAACATCCGATTGTCTCTACTAATGCTTCCTGGATGATACCATCCTTTACATTAAGGGATAACTTGCAGGCACCCTGCTGTGGAGCACACCAGCCTACACCATGTGTAAAACCGGAAATGTCTTCTACTTTTTTTGCCTGAACCCATTTAGCTTCTTCTGGGATGGGAGCACAGCCATGATGAACGCCCTGCGATACTGTACACATTTCTTCAACTTCCTTTGAATAAATCATGTGAAAACTCCTTTCGAATTGAATCTCTTTGCTTACAGGATTATTCCTGTCGAAATCGTTAATATTTTATCACTTGTGAGGAACATTTGCAATGTTTATTCTCTGACGAGCAATATAGAGTAAAGATTTTGTCAGTTGAATAAGAAAATAAAAGAGAGTAATCAAAAATCCTTTGGTATAATGGTTTCGACTAAAAAACAATTAAAAGGAAGATTACTCTCATGAACATTGTAACACTATTAGAAGAACAGGTAAATACCCTACTTGCAGCAGAGGAAGATTTTTATCAAAACCCAAAGGACTTTTACACGGGAGTTTGACAGTTGAATAAAAGAAAAATCACTTGCAGGTCGCATAAAACCTGCTTTTTTTGTGTCGACTTTATCGTTTTATTCT
>JAQUYA010000061.1 GCA_028692055.1 Lachnospiraceae bacterium
ATATCCAGCGTTTTCTCTGGTGGAAATTCCCTAATTACATCCTTGGTATCTCTGTCTATGATTTTTATCGTAACGCGGTTTGTCTTTTCATGGATTCCAAAAACCGCTTCTGAGTTTGTCATCTTTTTGTTTAATTCTTCTACCGCTTTTTTGATTTTGTCATTGTTAGATTGCTGATTTTGCTGATTCTGTTTATTTCTATTTTCGTCTTTTTCAGTTGCTGGTTTTACTGCAACGGTTGTGTTATCTACAACTTTCTGTACTGTTTCCGCGATAACTTCCTTGTTACCTGCTTCTGTTTTCTGCACTGATTCTGCTTTCTGTATCGACTGTGCCTGATAGGTCATTGCACTGCTTAATGGTTCTATTGCCATTAGACTCACCTCCGTGTGATATTACCTGTGAACTTTTTCCCGACATTTTTGTCCTTATAACAGATATATCGGTATATATACAAAAAATGTTTATAGATACTATAAACATTTTTTGTAATACGTTTTTTGTAATAATTTTATTTTAACAGTCCCGAAAGTGCTTCCAACGCCTGCGCATTCATGGCTTCTTTATTTGCTTCCTGAATCTGTATATATACTTCCTTTCGGTAAATTGGTATCTCTTTTGGCGCTGATATACCAAGTTTTACCTGCTCCCCTTTTATTTCAAGAACTGTAATTTCAATATTATTGTTAATGATCAGGGCGTCATTCTTTTTTCTGGATAATGCCAGCATACTATTCGCCCTCCTTTACTGCTTTTTTTGCTTCCTGCAAAATCTCATAAATTGGATATTTTATGGAATAATTCTCGCCTTCTGCGATAATCTGGCAGGCCTTTTTTGTACCTGCATTGATTACAATTGGTGCCCTTAGATTTACAGACATCTGTGTAATTTCCTTCGGAACCGTAATAGTCACCAGCACGAGCATTTCCTCTGGATTCAATTCTCCAAGGGGCAATAATAATTCATCATTTACTTCCGGGTCATAGCCTTGGATAATTGAAAGTGGGTCAATTACCGGTATTGCAAATTCTGGTTCCTGCATGGATTGCATCCAGCGAATACCTGCTTTATTTCCCTCTTCTTCATTATGAACCAATGCAAAATCTGTCATTTCTGGAAATCCAATGATACCATTTGCAAAATGAATGACTCTGTCATCCTCAATTGTTATCTCTCCAAATATTCTTGTATTTACTACCATAGCTCCGCTCCATTCTGCACGCTCCGCGTGCCTTCTTTTGGTTTATAGGTCTGTAAAACCGACTATAAATCTCCTTAAATATAATTCATCAGGGAATTCTGTACAATCTTACTTGTTGCTAATAGTGCTGCATCATAAGCCGTTGATGCACTTTTTAATTGAACCGCAACCTCTGTTACATCAGCACCTTCGTTCTCCGTTACCAGTCCCTTGAAGTTCGTCTGCTGCGAAGTTAATCTGGTTTTAATCAATGCCAGACGTGCATCCCGATTTCCAAGATTCGTAGTTGCCAGGTTGGTCTGTGACATATGGTCCTGCATACTTGTCATTCCACTTGCATAAAGTTTTTGTTCTTTATCCTTTAGATAAGTCTGTGCCTTTTCGGCTGCTGCCAATTTTTCCTTTACCTCTGTCTGATCGTAATTGCTGTCATCTACCATCGCTGTTAATTTGGTAATCGTAGCCTCAATGTCCACCACATCCTGAGATGCCTGCATCAATTCGTCTACGATTCTTCCGATATCATGCGAGAACACTTCCGATGCCAGCGTATTCACACGCATAGTCTGGTTATAGCCCACATCATATTCCATATATTGTTCTTCGCCGCTGTAAGCAATGTCTTTTCCATTTTTATTTTCGGTACATTTAAAGTAATGTTCCGGACGCAAATCTCCTGATTCCCAATCTGATTTATTATAATCTGCCGATAATGTTGTTCCTTTGGAGTTCTGCATTGCGGTTTTCAGATTATTACTAATTAAAATTTCGCCCGTTTCCGGTACATAGATTGCAGTTCCCTCATCCGCCGCTTCGCCTGCGTTTGTTGTATTCATCGTATCATATGCACTCGGACTCGCACCAGAAGAAACTGTCGTAAAGTTCAATTTCAACGTTGTTCCATTCGCAAATGTGATTTCCGTTGGGGTTCCCGGAGTTGCTCCCGTAGCCGTATAAGCAATTGGAATTCCATTAATACTAAGGCTTGGTGCACTTCCATCTGCTGTATTGGTTGTAGTCCCGGTCACGGCATCTAAGGAATCATATGCTAAACGAATTCTGGCAATTGCATTTGTTGTGATATCGTTTTCCGTTGTCGTGGATGTATCATAATTTCCCGTGTTAATATCTGCCAAATCCGCCATATTTACATAGGTCATTGAACTCAATGAATCAGCCGTGAAATTTTCCGTTATACGGTAGGTATCATCTGTTGTATTTTCCTGAAAACGAAGCTTTGTATCTGTTCGATATCCCGTAAACAAGGTTCGATTTGCCAGATCCGCGTCTCCTGTAGAATACACCTCATCGCGCAATCCTTTTAACTGTTCCAGAATAGCTGCTCTGTTCTCGGAATTTAATGACTTACTTGACCCTGATTCGCATTGCTTGTACATGTCTTCCAAAACAGAGGACACATTCTTTAATGCATCTTCGGTTGCAGATACCCAGGATTCTGCATCTTCCACATTTTTGCCCAGGTATTGTGTTATCTCACTCAGATTTGTACGTAAGCGTAATGCCCGAATTGCAATAACCGGGTCATCGGAAGGTCTGGTTATTTTCTTCTGTGTCGTAATCTGCGTATTCAGATTATCTTGGAGAATTTTATTACTATTCAGGTTTGAAAGTGAATTATTTTGCATAATCTGCGTCGTTATTCTCATTATAACTCCCATCTGTGTGCTTTAGCACACGTACAAATCAAAACTATGAGAAAAACGCTCTCTTTAGCGTTTTTCCAGTGTGAAGTTTTAATAATTCTTGACATGGTTCTTTCATGTCTTAGAATTATTCTTCACACTTACTCCCATCTGCGTACTTTAGCACGCATTCAAATCAAAAGTTGAATGACCTTTTTTAAACACCAGTTGACAGAATCAATCGGTCATAACATTCTGTAAGTGTACTTACCATCTTGGAAGCCAGGGTATATGCATTCTGATACTTTACCAAATCCAATGCCTCTTCATCTTCATCCACACCTGACACACTCAGCCTCTGGTTTGCAATCGCATTTTTCATATTGGTAAAATTCAGATAACCTGTATTTGCCTTACTGGCACCCAATGCAATATCGGATAAAATACTTTCCAAAAAGGTAGAGGATGAACCACCTCGGAAACTCATTGTCGATTTATCTGTTTTTAAATCTATCAAATCTTCCAAAACATCATATTTGTCCTGTCCATCGGAAGCTGAAGTATGTGTAGCCAGCTTATTCGAATCTTTAATCATACTTTTTGATACTTCAAAGTTCAATGCGGTCACTCTGTAATAGCTATCATCGGTGGAATTCACGGTAACTGCGCCATCTCCATCATACTTTGTCGTCAACTCCGCCTGTCCTGATGTTGTTGTATTCGATGTTGCGGTAAAAAGATTCGTTGCTGCATCACCATATCCGTCCACAGAACCATCCTGTGTCAATATATTATTAAATGCCGTTGCAAAGCTGCGAACCCATTCATTCATCTGCTCCATATAGTATGGAACACCCTTATAATTAATGCTGTCGCCTACTTCTGCTTCTTTATTTATCAGACTCGCACTTGCCTTTTGTGTATTCTCATCCAGTGTGAATGTATAAGAATAGGAATAGGTCGGCGGTGTAGTTGTTGCATCTGTTACGGTCCTGTTAAATGTCCAGCTATCATAAGCGAACTCCTTATTCCCAAATTTTATAACACCATTATCTGGTAAAGTACATTTATTTAAATCCTGCAGGTAATCTGCAGTAACCTCTACTGTAACTGTTTGTTTCGGTGTCGCCCCCCCTGTAGTTCCAACTCCTGTAACCGTTCCACCAAAATTGGTATTATTATTGCCATCCCGGATATCTATCAGACCGCGAAGTGTACCTCCCATGCTGGAATTATTGAGGTTAAATTCTGCACCGCTCTTTGCCCAAACCACATCATATAGTCCATCGATATCGGATTGATTAATCTTATCATCATCGGTACGTGCAACACACTCCAGCTCGTTATAGCTGTCCATATCTACTAATGTCTGTCCGGCACCAATGGTTACAACGTATCTGGTAGCACCTGTTACACGCGTCGGATCCTGTGTGTCATATATAGGTGTTTCTTTTACATCCACATCTACTACCGTGGACAACTGATCAATCAAAAGATCTCGCTTATCTCGGAGCTCATTTGCTGTACTTCCGGTTAGTTCAATGGTATTTATCTGTTTATTTAAGGTAGCAATCTGCGCTGCGATGGAATTAATGGAGTTTACCTGCACTTTTATTTCCGAGTTTGCATCTGCCTGAACTTTTTGCAGATTGCCGGCAACAGTATTGAAATAATCGGTTAGGCTCTCTGCCATGCCAATAAAAGAAGTTTTTGTGGATGTGCTTCCCGCATTTTTAATTACATCCTGCAATGCATTATACATATTATTGAAAATCGTTGTAAATCCAGGAGTTTTTGCTGCTTCATCCGAAAAATAATTTTCAATTAGTTCCATATAATATTGTTTCTTATCATATTCACCAAGATCCGAATTATTGCTCCAGTATTTTTCATCATAAAATTCATTCCTGGAACGTTCGATTGCTATGGTATCTACTCCTGCGCCTGCACAACCATAGGTTGTGAAGGTACGTAATGCATCATAGGCCTCTTGTGTAACTGTTTGTTTGCTATATCCCTTGGTCGTTGAATTAGAAATATTATTTGCAGTAGTGTTCTGCGCTACGCTTGCAGCATTCAACCCACTAAATGCAATATTTAATCCAAAAAATGTTGATGGCATAATCCTTCACCTCCTATTTATCAGCTTCCTAATGTTGTTATAATGTGTTCAAGCATTTCACTGATTACATTAATATATCTGCTGGATGCATTATAAGCATTTTGAAATTTTATCATATTTGTCAGTTCTTCATCCTGGGCTACCCCTGAGATTTGTTGTCTCGCAGCGTCTACCTCTTGTACTGTTTCTTCCTGTGAACCCTGGATACCCTTGTAAACAGTTCCCGAATTGCCTACCTGAGATACTAAATCTGAGTAGAATTCCGTAAATGTATTCTTCTTCGTCACGTTTGGATTTAATACATATTTAGAATCCTGAAATAACGCAACCAATGCATCCGCCGTTGTCTGGTCTTCACTCTTATCATCTAAAACAAATCCCAGTTTACTTGGTTGTTCCGACAGTTCTGCATTGATCTGAAGATTATTGGTGGTCATTTTATCACCACTAATGGTAGTAAATAATTGGATTGCATTTCCATCCGAATCCTTCATATAATCCGATTTCGTAGCGGCTATTTCAGCGGCTGTCGCTCCATTGGCCGCGGCGGCTGCCTTTGCCGCATCATCTGCTCTGTCGGAAGCATCTTTTAGGACTCCATTAATTGCAGTTGCTATTGTACTAATCAATCGATCAAACTCAGCCTCTACATTCATAACAATAGACTGCGAAATATTCTTGTCGTAGTGCTCCTTATCCTCTAAATCTTCATAAGTAGCCGCATGATCCCCGCGTGCATAAAGGAGTGCTTTTAAACTTCCGATATCCGTATCATTGGTAGAAGAGATTGTTTGATTCAGATTAAATACTTTTGCACCGTCTATCTTGTAATCCTTTGTTCCATCCGCATTTAATGTATAGGTTGCATTCTGTGGCCAGAACGGCGTATAGAATCCTGTAGTTTCATCATAGTCAAGGGCTATTTCATAAACCTTGTCGTCTGTCACAAAGGGTTCCCCCTCTATGCTTACTGAAACAACATTATTCGCATTTTCTTCAAAGGATATATTTGCCATGCCGCCCAATTTATCCAACAGCAGATTTCTTGCATCTCTTAAGTCGTTCGCCCGTTCTACTCCTCCGGATTCGATATTACTGATTTTCTCATTTAATTCCTTGATTTTTTTACCATAACTGTTTATTGTTTCAACCTGCTTTTTTACCTGTAAATTGAGGTTGGATTGATATGAAGTCAATCCTCCATACACAGACTGCGCATTCGTTACAAATTCCGAGGCTCTTTGCACGAGTAAACCCTGTTTTACTGTATCTGCAGGCGATTTTGCCAATTCCTGTACTGCCGTCCATAAATTATCTAAAGACGAACTAAAACTAACCCCTTCCAATTCACCGAAGAGGTCCTCTATTTCACTTAAAGCTTCGCTGGAAGTTTCATAAAACGCACTTCTTCCCGATTCTTTTCTATAAGATTGGTCGAGGAAATAACTTCTTACCTGCCGCGTTGCCGCATAGGTTACACCCATTCCCAACTGTTTATTGGAAACGGAAGACATATTGATAGATATGGTATTATATAGACTGTCTGTCATTGACACCTGCTGTCTAACATATCCAGTTGTACTGATGTTAGACAGATTGTGTGCAGTCGTATTTAATGCATTTTGACTTGTTTGTAAACCGGATGTCCCAATATATAGGCTTCCCATTAACGGCATACTATCACCTCATAGTTTGATTATTGCTTCGCGTCAAAACTGGTGGTATCATTACCCATTACACTGCCGGAGGAATAGGCTCCTTTATTGTAATTAGCTGTTTCTGGCGCTGCTTTCATTGCCTGGAAAATATTTAAATCAAATTCAACCATCTCTTTTGCCATTTCAATCAGCTCCCGGTTATGATTATTTACATTTACCATGTTTTTCATGGTTTCCTGCAATTCATCATGAACTGTGGCTAATCGTTTCTGCTCCTGCGGTCTTTTTTCCAGCATCTGAATTAAATTAACGAGTTTCAATGTTTTAACATCCTTGTTAATTACGTTTGCAATATCATTCATTAGGCTTTGTCGTTTCTGTTCCTGCTGATTAATTCTGCCCACAACGATCTGTTCATCATCCGTGATTTTTTCTAATTCTTTGATGTCCCCTGCGACTATCGTAGGGGTTTTCCTATTCGATAACTCCAGTAGAATTTCATATTCTGAATTCTCCTTATCCAAAACATCAATCAAGTCTTCCATTAAGCTTGCCACTAGAATTACCTCTCTTTACTCTCTTTACTTTGCGAACTGCTTCTTCCTAGAAGCTGAGCCCCTGCTGATTGTATTTCTCTATCATTTTATCTGCGAAACTCTCTCCACTCACCTCATAAGTACCATTCTGGATACTTGCTTTGATAGGAGCTGTGATTTCTTCGCGTACATCCGGGGCACTGTTTACTGCCTGTTTCGCAGCCTGGATATCTTTACCAACACTGGATATCTGTAGTTGATCCTTAAAACTGGTTCCAGATGTCTGTTTCGCTTTGTTGGTATTCTTCGTGTTATACAGTTGCTGCACCTGTGTATATGCTTCTATACGCATGATTGACTCCTCCTTCCGAAATTACTCTCATTTATTTCCTTACTATAGTTATCGGTCAGTTTCAAAAAGACTTTAGACCTAATTTTATATTCTGTAAAAATCGTTTAAAACACAAAAATCCACGAGTACATATAACTCGTGGATTCCTGCATCTCTAATATTTAATTATCTCTTTATTGTCCTGTAACTTCTGCATATACTTTGCTCATTCTGGAATATGCTTCTTCCAACATAGCTCGTGGGCTTGCAATATTCATTCGGAAATATCCCTGTCCTGCCTCACCAAATTTACTGCCCATATAAACTTCTACCTTAGCCTTATGAAGAAACCAGTCATTCAATTGTTCTTCTGTACATCCAAGCTTTTCATAGGAAATCCATAACAGGAAGGTTCCTTCTCTTGGATAGATATGAAATTCCGGAAAATATTCCTCGAAATACTGTCTTGTAAATTTTTCATTCTCATCTACATATGCCAGCATCTCCTCATACCATGTATCGCAGTGCTGCAGGCCTTCCTCAACTGCTGCCACAGCAAAAATATTAGGGTTATGCATACCCAGTCTGTCTATTACCTCTTTCATCCTGCATCGTAATGCTTCGTTTGGAATCAATAAGTATGATACGATTACTCCCGGTATATTAAAGGTCTTTGTTAAAGACGATGCCACTACCAAGCGCTCTCTAACTTCTTCCGACAGCGAAAGTGACGAGAAAAATGTAGTATCTTTTGATACAATATCGCCATGTATCTCATCCACAAACAAAATCAAGTTATGCTTCACGCAAAATGCACCAATTTGTTCTAATTCCTCTGGCATCCAAACTCTGCACACTGGGTTAAATGGACTGCATAAGACATACATCCTGGTATTCTCCGTCACAATGCTCTCCAAATGCTCAAAATCGATTTCAAATCTTTCTCCTCTTTTTACGAGAGGTGATTGTAACGCCTTTCTTTGATTCTTAATGATTCCTTCATAGAGCGCATCATAAGACGGGGTGTGAATAATTACTTCCTCTCCAGGTGCTGTATATATCTGTACTGCCAGACTTGCTGATATACTAATTCTTGGGCAGAATACAACCTCTTCTTTGGTAAGTTTTACTCTGTTTTTCTCTTCAAACCATCGAAGAATTCCTTTATAAAAATCTTCACTCAAGTCCGTATATCCATAGATACCATGCTCTGTGCAACGTCGAAAGCCTTCCGTTATAGCATCAGGTGTCTTAAAATCCATATCCGCTACACCTAAATGAATGAGATCACTTCCACCATATTTTACATCCATGGTATCCCACTTGGCACAATTCGTATTTCTTCTATCTACAATATTATCAAAGCTACTCTCCATCTTTATATTTACCTCTATTTTGTAGTGTCTGCAGATTCTTTATTTAATGCAATATATTCTTCATAATACGGACTTCCTTCTTTAATCTTCATAACACCAATTCCTGTAGCTGCAAGTATCAATGCAAATATAACGCCTGTGTAACAGATGCAAGCCCAAGGAAGATAGGACAAAGTCGGTACCCCTAATGTAGTAGCCATATATACACCTGCTGCCGTCCATGGGGTAATTGGTTCTACAACCGTCGCAGAATCCTCTAATGTTCTGGATAAATTTCTAGGCTCCAGACCCCGTTTGATATAAGCATTGCGGAACATCTCACCTGGTAAAAGAATCGATAACTGTCCATTTGAAGTTACAAATACTGCTGTAATACAGGATACAATCGTTGCAGATACCAATCCAAAGGTTGTCTTTACGATAGATAATACTTTATTTAACACGATATCCAATGATCCTGTAACTGCCAGTGACCCTGCGAATGCATATGCACAGAAGGAAATCAACACCACACCCAGCATAGAACTCATACCACCACGCTCTAATAATCTTGTGACTTCTGGTATAAAGGTAGCAGAATCTACACCTGCTGCTTGTACCATATCTAATTTGAATCCATTGACTGCTGATTCAAAACACTGTACTAAATTAAATCCCTGAAATACAACTGCATTAAATATTGCAAAAGCACTGGCAATTAACATTACCGGAATAGTTGGTTTTTTCAAAATTGCACCTGCTAATACAATAATAATTGGTAAAATAATAAGTATATTAAAATCATATACATTATCTAAAGTATTTAATATAATTCCAACATTTTCTGGAGTTCCAACACCAATCCCGCTTCCTATCTTAAATCCTACAACGGTATATACGATACAGCAAATAATGAATCCCGGACCGGTTGTCCAAAACATATGCTTGATATGATCATATAGATTAGAACCCGCTGCAATTGGTGCAAGATTCGTTGTGTCGGATAATGGTGACATCTTATCTCCAAAGTATGCTCCTGATACTACCGCACCTGCGACAATTGGTAACGGCGCTCCAAGTCCTGCTGCCACACCCATTAATGCAACACCAATCGTTCCCGCTGAACCCCATGAGGTACCTGTACACACGGATACTATTGCGGTAACAAGAAATGCAGTAACCACTAGATAAGAAGGATTAATAACTTTCAAACCATAATACACCATCATAGGGATAGTTCCACCTATTTCCCATGTACCAATTAGAAATCCAACAATAATCAAAATAAAAATAGCCGGTAATGTCTTTGACAATTTGCCAACGATAGAATTCATAACATCATCCCAGCTATAACCTAAGTACATTGCAATCAAAGTTGCAATTGCCGCCGAAACAAGCATTAGAACCTCTACATTCAATCCACATACGGCATAGCCGATTCCCAACAATAGAATCATTGCAATAATCGGTAATACCGCCAAGAAAAACGTTGTTTCTTTTTTCTCTCTTACTTTCTTTTCTTTTCCCATACTTTACCTTCCCTTTCAGCTTCTCTGTATTTTATTATACTTATTTCCTGCATTCTTTACTCAAGGCTTGCAATTACTTCAACTTCACATAAAACATTCTTAGGTAATTCTTTTACTGCCACACAGGAACGCGCAGGTTTGCTAATAAATGCATTTCCATAGATTTCATTAAAGGTTGCAAAATCTTCCATATCAGATAAAAAGCAGGTGGTTTTTACCACTTTTTCAAAAGAGGTATCTGCCTCCTCCAGTATCGCGGAAATATTTTTCATTACCTGTTCTGCCTGTTCACTAATTGTCACGCCCTTAATAGCTCCCGTAGCTGGATCAATCGGTATCTGTCCTGATGCAAACAATAGACCATTACATACAACAGCCTGTGAATATGGGCCTATAGCCGCTGGCGCATTTGTTGTATTGAGAATCTTCATATCTATCCCTCCTTTCAAATTAACACTAGTATATCACGTTACTTTATTTTATTCAATGAAATTTATTTTGTTATAATGGCTGAAAATAATTTAATTTTTTGTTGAAAATTACTAAATTATTATTTATACTTATTATATGTTTTATTCAAAATAAAAGGAGTATCGCATATGCAGCATTATGAAAATTATATCAGCCTAACTACAATTGATAAGATTATTCTGTCCTCTTATAAAGATATGATTCTTCAATTAGGAAATTATTTAGGAGAAGGATACGAAATCATCTTACATAGTCTGGAGGATCTTCATCATTCCGTTATCGCTATTGTAAATGGGAACTATTCTGGGCGAAAAGAGGGCTCGCCTATTACAAATTTAGCATTGGAAATGTTAACCCGCATTGAGCATACCAAAGATTTCTCTGCCATTAATTATATTAATAAATCCGCTTCCGGTACTCCACTTCGTTCCTCCACAATACCTATTCTGGGAGAACGAAATCGTATTATTGGTTTACTATGTATTAATTTTTACACAAATATACCTCTTTCTAGTATTCTTGCAAAGTTTGATCCTTCTTCTGTTGCTAATGCTGCCTTACCTGAAATATCTGAAGCTTTTACTGATAATACAGAGGAATTAATACGTCAGTCTGTAATGGATATTCGAAAACAGGTCTATAATGATTCTTCTATCACGCAGCAAAATAAGAACAAGGAAATTATCGCCAAGCTCCATGATAAGGGGATATTTAATTTAAAAGATTCTGTAATCAAGGTAGCTGAATCGCTACAGATATCCAAGAATACCGTATATATGCATATTCGTGGGATTAAAGATAATAATTAATTCTATATAGAAGCTTCTGTTTTATATGAACTTGATGCTGTCCGGAGCGCTGTCCGCAAAGCGCTTGAAGCGCATGCGAATATTAGAAATGCAGACGCAATTAAGACATGGTTTTATAGAATATTGATTGCATATATGGTTCTCTCCAATAAGATTGAATCTCTTTTACTGCTGTTTTGCTAATTTAATATTCTTACAATTTGTAACGATTATATCTCAATCAAAACATTCCATTTCCCATTACGTTTTCCATTCTCTCGGCAAATGTAACCTTTCTCCTGCAGCTCTACTGTCCTACGCTTGATTGTTCTCTCTGACTTACCAGACAACTCTGCTATCCTCTTCTGGGTTACTGTAGGTTCCGTCTTAAGAATATTCAAAAGTGTCAATTCTTCTAATGTTAATTTCAAGGTGCCACTTTGGCACTTTGGATTGTTATCCGTGGCACTTTGAGTGGCACTTTCGCCTTTATAATCAACGTGCATGTATCTATTTTTAAGATCATATTGTTTGTCCGTTAGTAGATTTTCAAAGAACATATCCAGAAATCGCATCGTTTCATGCACATTATTATGCCAGTCATTATAATTAGCTCGTACCAATGCATTTCTAAAAAACCACGAATTGGCTGCAAATGTCTCGTTGCTAATATTGAATCCAAACGTCTTCAAATATTTGATCATAAATACTGCTGTTGTCCTAGTATTCCCTTCACAAAATGGATGAATCTGCCATATCCCAGAAGTAAATTTGGAAATATGTTTTATTAATTTTTCTAGCGATAATCCCTCATAGGAAAATTCTTTTTCCTGCTGAAAATCATACTCTAATGCATCCCGAATACTATCAAAAGAAGCATACACAACTGTATCTCCCTTAAGTACCCATTCCTTCTTCGTTATATTATAATCCCTAATCTTTCCTGCATGTTTAAAAACATCAGTAAACAATTTTTCATGAATATTTCTAAGTTCTGCTGGGGAAAATTGAAATGTCTTCTCACTTAAAAGTCTTGCTATTCTTACAGATACAATATCTGCTTCCTTTGTATCTGCTTCAACTTCACTTCTGTCCGTTCTTTCCTCATAGTAACTCTGTATCCTTTTATCTGCATCAGTAATGCTGATTTTACCTTCAATATGTTCCTTTGCAGTGTCCAGAAGATATCCCGAAGTTTTTAGTCCATCAACATCCTGAAGACCAATTGCAGTTTTCCAGGCATTGCTTTTTTCTATTTCATCTGGTTCTCCCTGACGAATATATTCATCAAGTTCAACCTGCCAGTTTTTATTATCAGCCATAAAGCACTTCCTTTCAGATAATTCTTGCCAAGCTGTTCCTTCCTTCTATCATATCAAGTTCTGATAATGTAAGCAATCGAAACTTTATTACTAAGTATCAAATCTTGCAACACTTTATTTTTTGTAATATGGTACCTTTTAATCCTCACCAAAAATATATTTTAACATGTTCTTGCACCAATTAAATCTCTCGAATAATCCACCAGATTATCATAATGTAAAATTGCTATTTCTTGCCGTAACCTCCATAAAGTTGATTACATTCCAGATACCAAGACCTACTCTAAAAAGCCACTACAAGCGTCTATAATATGCCTACTTCATTCTGAAAAAATACCTTAAATAAATTCCTTTTTTCGTAACTTGTAATCAGTTATATCCACTGATAAAAAGGTAAATACATATTATATAGTTTTCCAATTGTTCTTCCATATACTTCATTAACCTTTGCATATACTATTCTGAAATCAACCATTGTCATCAGAATACCTTCTATTGTAAGTTTCTTGTTGAGCTGTCTCTTTAACTCTATTACTATTTGCTAGTTTTTTTGTGTAAATTTATACAATTCTTTTAATTCACTACATGCATCATCGACTTCTTTCAACTCCAGATCAAAAAAATGATATAAACTTTCTTCATATCTATCATATCCACATCCTGGAAGCCTATGTATATTAAAAATACAACTAATACAGTATTCTATAAATGCTCTCCCTAAATAACACGCCTTCGCATTGATGTATTCCCCATCTTGTATGTTGCTCCTGCTATCTTTGCATATTCTTGAACTTTTGTTAGTCCGATACTGTAAATCCCAAATATCAGCCTCCTTCTCTCCCTCTGGCACTTTGTTGTAGCATTCTGTTTTCTCATACAGTGCTAATACATCCCAAAGCATTCCATATACAGTTTTAATTGATGATCTGATTTCTTTTTCCTTCATAAGCGCCTCCTATAATTTGTCATTTCTTTTGTTTACTATTTGAATTATACAGTTGTAACCCGCAATATATTTCCGAAAACAAAATTAACATGTAAAACCTATACTAATTTTTTCTTTCTTCTCAGCAAGCTTGTATGCTTCAATATCGCTCTCCTCAATAGTAGTGATTAATTCATCACTAAATTCAATATCACCCATATTTATGATGCGTTCTGCAAGATTCATTTCTGCTTCTTCAAGCATTTTTCTCACGAAGCGGCCATTTCCATAATCATCATTCTGCATTGCAATTTCATAGTTGTCTTTTAATTTTTCCATTGCCTCCTTCGTAATTGACATCTGCTTCTGTCTAAGCATTAGTGTTGTAATCTCACATAGTTCTTCAAGCGTATAATCCTCGAATTTAATTTGAAAAGCTATTCTGGATAACATACCTGGATTTCGTTCAAGGAATTCATTCATTGGTTTTGGATACCCTGCAAAGATTACAATTACATCGTCTCGGTGATTTTCCATCTCTTGTACAAGTGTATTGATAGCCTCATCTCCAAATCCATGTTCATAGCTATCACAGAGCGAATATGCCTCGTCTACAAATAAAACACCACCTTGTGCCTCTTTAAATTTACGCTTCACTAGCTTTGCAGTTGCTCCCACATGATCTCCGACAAGATCTGCACGTCCCACTTCTACAAATTTTCCTGTAGATAATACTTTTTCATCCTTCATAATCTCTGCAAACAATCTGGCTACCGTTGTTTTTGCAGTTCCTGGGTTTCCAGTAAATACCATGTGTAAAGAAGATTTGTTTCTTGCAATGCCCCTTTCCAAGCAAAGCTTATTTAACTTGTAATTTGCAATAGCCTTACTAATCACTGACTTCACGGAAGTCAGACCTATCATATCTTCTAATTCTTTTTTCGCTGTACCAAATGCTCTCACTTCAGTCAACCCTTCATTTAAAGATATAATATCTTCTTTTGTAAGTAAGAACATTTCTTTCTTACGAATATCACATGCTTGCTCTCTTAACGAAAGTAATCTTACAGCCTGATTTTGAGCTGCTTGCTCAAAAAGATTTCTTACATATCTTCCATTCCCAAAATTATCAGTATTCCTTACTTTTTCAAAAATGTAATGTGCTTCCTTAATTGCATCATCAGTTGCATCAAATCCACGGTCACTCATCATAAGTTTTAAAATATCTGTCAGCTCATCTGCTGAATAATCAGGGAATTCAACCCAATGTGGAACACGACTCTTCATACCTTCATTAATTTCCAGGAACTCCTGCATTCTCTCGTTATATCCTGCAAGAATAACAATTACGTTGTCTCTCTGATTCTCCATTTCCTGAATCAATACAGTAGCTGCCGTTTCACTCTTAATAGAGTAAGCTTCGTCGATAAAAAGTACTCCACCCCGTGCTGCTTGGAAAGCCTTTCTTATTTTGTAAGCACACGCCATTCCATCTAAGTCCATTCCTCGCATTCTACAAAAGAACCACTTTTTAGGATTCCCTTTTCTTTTGCAATTCCACCAAATATTTTTGCAACCGTAGTTTTTGCAGTTCCTGGATTACCACCAAAAATCATATGCATTGAGCTAGACTTATAGCTCTTTCCCTTACGTTTTTTACGCTCTTTTTCAACAATATCTGCTGCAAGAATTGTATCAATCTTTTTTTTAACTAAATCAAGTCCTATTAACTGCTGAAGTTTTTCATATGAAGATTCTACATTTTCATCTCGGTCAAGAATAAACTCCTCAGACAAATCATAGTCGTAAGCTTGTAATACATTCTTATTTAAACACCACGACTCAAACTTCTCATAAGCTGTCAACACATCTGTCTGTGTGAAAACTTCTTCCGGAAATTGCTTCATAAACTCAGTCGCCTGGTCAGTATACTGTGAATATTCAGAGCAACTAATTAATGATTTCAAATAATTGACTGCAGCTCTTCTATCTCCCGTGCCTTCTCTTAGGCTTGTGCGAACTCCATGACATTCTTTGCAAGAATGATGACACCAACCGCACCAATGACAGCAATAATAAGTGTCTTTAAGTTCTCAAGCGGCTGTGTTACTGCGGAAGTACCTGTACCTGCTGCAAAACAAGTAGTGCTCATAAGCATTACTCCCATAAGTGCTCCGGATAATGCCGGAACGAATCTCTTCTTAAAGTGAATGAATC
>JAQUYA010000164.1 GCA_028692055.1 Lachnospiraceae bacterium
TATATTATTGGAGATAAAAAGGAATAAAAAATATGGATTTGAAAGATATTCATGCCGATGACTACGCGGTATCCGTACATGCATCGGAGGATTTAATAACCTGCATGCAGGAAGAAAAATTAGACAGTATCAGTGTGATTCCCAATATGGCATGCTTTGACAGATGTATGGATATGCTGCAGGAAGTCTGGCAAAAGCTTTCCAAAAAGCCGCTTATTTCTGTACATTTGAATTTCATGGAAGGACATTGTATCAGTCCTGTGGAAGAAGTAAAAGACCTGGTAGATGAAAAAGGATACTTTAAAGTTTCCTGGGGAAGTCTGGTTTTAGTAAGTTATTATCCAGGCAGGCGAAAGACGATAATGAAACAGTTACAGACAGAAATAGAGGCACAAATAGAACGGATACAGGCTTCCTTACCGGAAGGCTGTGAGCTTCGTCTGGATAGTCATCAGCATACCCACATGATTCCGGTGGTATTCGATGCGATGATTGCAGCAATAGAAGAAAAGCAATACCCGGTTACCTTTATTCGCGTAGCCCGTGAACCAATCGTACCTTTCTTAAAGAAGGTATCTCTCTATCGCAGTTATAATGTTATCAATATCGTGAAAAATGTGATTTTAAACATCTACGCTGGAAAGGTAGACCGACAGTTAGTGAAAATAGGACTGCAGCCCACGCTATTATGGGGTCTGATTATGACGGGGCATATGGATTTGGAGCGTGTACAAAAGCTTTATCCGGCAATGCTGCAATATGGAAGACACAAACAGAAACAGATGGAAATACTTTTTCATCCCGGCACTGTATTACCAACGGAAATTACAGAGGAATATGTGAAAGCAGGTTTTGTAGAGTTTCACTTATCAGAAGGAAGAAAAATAGAACGCCATGCAGTAGATGAAATGAATTGGACGGACCCACAGGAGGCAATCAATGAATAATAGAATGAAAAATTATATGAAGGAGCATGCTTTTTCCCTTTGCTTATTAGGGACAAGTTTGCTCTTTTATCTCTTTTTTGCATGGTATGACGGTGTTGTAATTTGTGCGGATTCTGCATCCTATATTAATATGTCGGTGACCAGAGAAGCTTTTTATCCTAGTCTTTTGGCGATATCAAGATTTCTTTTTGGAGAAGGTGATTTATATTTATTTATGATTGTTCTATTACAGAGTGTTGTAGCAGCGGTATCTGCGTGGATATTAGAAGAATATCTGAGAAAGGAAATGGCAGTACCAAAATGGATGAGCGTATGCCTGCTGGCATTTCCGTTAATGGTATCCTTATTATGCCGCTTTGCAGCCCTGCGTTCTTCGATGTATTCCAATAGCATTATGACAGAGGGACTGGCGGTAGCGCTCTTTCTAATAGTGATTCGTGAAGTATTGGAGTTCCTGTTGTATCAGACACGAAGAAGTCTTTTTCTTGCAAGCGCATTATCTGCATTACTGATAACGACCAGAAAACAAATGTATGTTACTTTGGCATTGATTGCACTTGCAATTCTTACGGTTGCTTTTTTTAATAAAAGCAATGCAAAGCAATGGGGAAGAACAATTATAAAGGTAGCAATTGTAAGTGCTTTGATTTTACTATCCAGTATGGTATATGATAGAGCTTATAATTATTTAGTACGAGGAGAAGCAGCTGGCCATTCAAGCGACAATCGTTTTGTATTGACTATGGTATTCTACACGGCAGAGGAAGCGGATGCAGATTACATTGAAGACCCAGAAATAAGACAGTTATTTTTAGATATTTACCACACTTGTAAGGAATCTGGATTCTTAGGACAGAGTGCCGGAGAGGGCTGGTATAATGAAGTTACACATTTTGGAGATAATTATGATTTCATCCAGATTGATACCATGTGGCCGATGATACATGACTACGTAGACGAAAAAAATCCGGAATGGGCAGATGTCCCAAATTCAATTGATCGGGAAACAGAAACAGACCGTATCTCAAAAGTAATGATAGACGCAATACTTCCACATGATTATCCGAGAATATTACATGCGTTATTTAATAATTTCTTATCCGGATTAGTGACAACGGTAGCGCAGAGAAAACCAATCTTAATTCTCTATTCTATTTTGGCATACTTAGGATACCTGGGGGTACTTGCCTATAATTTGAAAGTAAATAAATTAAGTAAAACCAATATATTTGCAATTCTGACATTGGTAGCAATTGTAGTGAATGTAGGCGTCGTATCTGCAGTTATTTTTTGCCAGACACGCTATACACTCTACAATATGCCACTATTCTACATGGCAGGCCTGCTGATGCTGTTGGAGTTATATCGAACGAAGGGAGTCAAAAATGGACTTGTATAATAGATTAAAGCAGGGAACTTATATCATAGCGGAGATGTCGGCGAATCATGCAGGCAGTATTGACCGCGCAAAGGAGATTATGCATGCAGCAAAGGAAAGCGGTGCAGATTGTATTAAGATTCAGACGTATACCGCAGATACCATGACGATTGACTGCCATAATCAGTATTTTAATATTACAGACGGTACCTGGGAGGGCGAGAACCTATATTATCTTTATTGTAAAGCATATACCCCATGGGAATGGCAGGCGGAATTACTCGCGGAAGCAAAAAAAATAGGAATTGATTTCTTCTCGACTCCATTTGATAAGACATCTGTTGACTTCTTAGAAAGCATTGGTATGGATTTTTACAAGATTGCATCCTTTGAACTGGTGGATTTGCCATTGATAGATTACGTTGCATCAAAGGGAAAACCAATTATCATGTCTACCGGAATGGCAAATATTGGAGAGATTCAGGAAGCAGTAGCGACGATTCAAAAGCATCACAACCAGCTTGCACTGTTAAAATGCTCGAGTGCATATCCGGCATTGTCATCGCAGATGAATTTGAAGACCATTGCAAATATGAAAGAGGTATTTGGTGTACCGGTTGGTTTGTCGGATCATTCCATGGGCTCCGTCGGAGCGGTAACCGCGGTTGCTTTAGGTGCCTCCATCATCGAAAAACATTTCTGTATAAGCCGTGCAATTAAAAATCCGGATTCTACATTCTCGATGGAACCGGCAGAATTCCAATCCATGGTACAGGATATTCGACAGGCGGAAAAAGCCATTGGACATGTAAACTATGCCGTAACAGAAGACGAGCAGGAGAATATTATTTTCAGACGTTCTATCTTTGTCGTGGAAGATATCCGAAAAGGAGAAAAACTAACGGAAAAAAATACACGTATAATCCGTCCGGGCTATGGCTTAAAGCCAAAGTACTATGAAGAAGTACTAGGCCAGACCGCATTAAGGGATATAGAACGTGGCACGCCACTGCAATTCAATATGATTGGAACCCTGTAATGGGTGATTTTGCGCATGGGGTTCTGAATAAGTTGAACTACTTTGTTTTAGGA
>JAQUYA010000062.1 GCA_028692055.1 Lachnospiraceae bacterium
GCAGATGAAGAAGGTTTTCCAGAACTAGCAGAGAGATTCCGTAAGGTTGCAGCCATCGAAAAATCGCATGAAGAAAGATACAGAGCTTTATTAAAGAATGTAGAAATGCAAAAAGTATTTGAAAAAGGAGAAGAAACCATGTGGGAATGCCGCGTATGCGGACACCTTGTAATGGGTAAAAAAGCCCCAGAAGTATGCCCGGTATGCAAATACTCCCAAAGCTATTTTGAAGTACGAAAAGAAAATTACTAGAATTAAAATGGCTACACAACCTACTGTGTAGCCATTTTGAATCTACAGGTTTTTATTTGCAGTAGAGAGCATCAGTTTGATACGATTTAACTGGTTTACTTCGCTGGCACCTGGGTCAAAATCGATGGCAACGATATTGGAATCCGGATGTCTGCGTCGTATTTCCTTGATAACTCCTTTTCCAACTACGTGGTTTGGAAGACAACCAAAAGGCTGGGTGCAAACAATATTCTGGACATCATCATGTATCAGTTCGAGCATCTCACCGGTTAAGAACCAGCCTTCCCCAGTCTGGTTACCAATCGATACGATCGGTTTCGCGTATTCCACCAATTCTGCAATATGTACCGAAGGAGAGAAGTGCCTGCTTTTCTGGAAGGCTTTATTAGCAGGCTTTCTTAAGAATTCAAGTCCTCGAATTCCCCATTTGGAAAGTCTGGCGGCCTTTTTGCTGGTACCGAGTTCTTCCGCTTTGTAAATCTGGTTATAGAAACAGTAGAGCATAAAGTCTAATAAGTCGGGAACCACCGCTTCCGCACCCTCAGATTCTAATAAACGCACTAATTCATTGTTTGCAACAGGAGAAAATTTTACAAGGATTTCGCCAACGATACCGACACGCGGTTTCTTGGTATCTAATATTTCAATCTGATCAAATTCTGCAATCATTTCATGGCACATTCTCTTAAATGTAGTATAATCCATGTGCTTACGGGAAACAAATTCCTGACAACGCTCATTCCACTTTTCATGGACTTTATTCACCGAACCAGGAACTGCTTCATAAGGGCGCATACGATACACACAACGCATGAAGATATCGCCAAAAATAGCACCATAAACCAAACGCATGACCAAATTGGTAGTAATCTTAAATCCCGGATTCATTTCCAGCTTCGATAAGGAAATAGAAATAACGGGAATCTGTGGATAACCGGCCTTTTCCAAAGCTCTACGGATAAACCCGATATAGTTGGTTGCACGGCAGCCACCGCCGGTCTGTGACATTACGATTGCCAGATGATTTGTGTCATATTTACCAGAAAGCACTGCTTCCATAATCTGTCCAACGACGATAAGAGAAGGATAGCAGGCATCATTATTTACATATTTTAATCCAACATCGACGGCACCCTTATTATCATTATTCAGAACTTCCAGATTATAGCCGCTTGCCTGAAATGCACTCTGCAAGATACCAAAGTGAATCGGTGACATCTGTGGGCAGAGAATGGTGTAATTGTCTTTGCGCATTTCCTCAGTAAATAGGACACGTTTCATAGCGGAGGACTGAATCGTACGTTTTTGTTGTTTTCGTTCTCTTACATGAATCGCGGAGATAAGAGAGCGAATACGAATACGTGCCGCTCCTAAATTGTTTACTTCATCAATTTTCAGGCAGGTATAAATTTTGCCAGAAGCCGATAAAATATCATTGACCTGATCAGTCGTTACTGCATCCAGACCACAGCCAAAGGAATTTAACTGAATTAAATCGATATTTTCCGTTGTCTTTACATAGCTTGCAGCAGCATATAAACGAGAGTGATACATCCACTGGTCCGATACAATGAGTGGGCGCTCTGGTTTTGCCAGATGAGAAATGGAATCTTCCGTAAGGACAGCGATATCATAGGAATTTATAAGTTCAGGGATACCATGATTGATTTCAGGGTCAATGTGGTAAGGACGACCTGCAAGCACGATACCACGTTTGCCAGTTTCCTGTAAGTACTGAATGACTTCTTCTCCTTTTCGTTCCATATCTTTATGAGCATTGTCTAATTCTGCCCATGCCTTTTGAATCGCAGCATTAAGTTCGACAACCGGAATATCAGGGAAGGCTTTGACTAAGGAAGAGGTTACAGTGTCAATGCTGGTAAAAGCCATAAATGGATTCTTAAAGAGAATGTCCCCATGACCGATTTCATCAATATTATTTTTAATATTTTCTGAATAAGAAGTAACAATCGGACAGTTATAGTGATTGTTTGCTTCGTCAAATTCATTACGTTCATAAAAAAGAGCCGGATAGAAAATAAAAGGAACGCCCTGTTTGATGAGCCAGGTGACATGCCCATGTGCCAGTTTTGCAGGATAACATTCAGACTCACTCGGAATGGACTCAATGCCTAGTTCATATATTTTATGTGTAGAACTTGGAGATAACACTACCTGGTATTTTAATTCGGTAAAGAATGTATACCAGAAAGGATAATTCTCATACATATTTAAAACTCTTGGAATACCAACACGTCCACGGGTGGCTTCATCTAATGGAAGAGGTTCATAAGAAAAGAGTCTTTTTAATTTGTATTCATACAGGTTTGGAATATTATTTGCATTTTTTTGTTTACCAATACCTCGCTCACAACGGTTACCGGAAATATACTGACGACCACCAGTAAATTTATTGATGGTTAAGCGGCAGCTGTTGGTACATCCCTTGCATTTTGCCATACTGGTAGTAAATTCCAGGGTATTGATTTTTGCAATGGAAAGCATGGTGGTTTCATAATTATCTTCTGCCTGAAAACGTTCTCTGGCAATAAGAGCAGCACCAAAAGCTCCCATAATACCTGCAATGTCAGGACGAATGGCTTCACAGTTTGCGATTTGTTCAAAGCTTCGAAGAACCGCATCATTGTAAAAAGTACCACCCTGCACTACGATTTGTTTACCAAGTTCGGAAGCATCGGATACCTTGATTACTTTAAAGAGCGCATTTTTGATAACAGAATAAGCAAGTCCAGCAGAGATGTCCGAAACATCGGCACCTTCTTTTTGCGCCTGCTTTACTTTTGAATTCATAAATACAGTACAACGAGTGCCCAAATCAATTGGGTGTTTGGCAAATAAAGCTGCTTTTGCAAAGTCCTGTACACTATAATTTAAGGATTTTGCAAAGGTTTCAATAAAAGAGCCACAACCAGAGGAGCAGGCTTCGTTTAATTGTACGCTGTCTACTGTTTGATTCTTGATTTTAATACATTTCATATCCTGACCGCCGATATCCAGGATACAGTCTACCGATGGGTCAAAGAAAGCAGCCGCATAATAATGAGCGACCGTTTCGACTTCACCATCGTCAAGCAAAAATGCTGCTTTCATGAGTGCTTCCCCATAACCGGTAGAGCAGGAACGAACGATATGTGCCCCTTCCGGTAATAAAGAATAAATTTCTTTAATAGATGTAATCGCTGTTTTGAGCGGACTACCATTGTTACTGCTATAAAAAGAATAGAGAAGCGTACCGTCTTCCCCTACCAATGCAATTTTGGTAGTCGTACTTCCTGCATCAATGCCTAAGAAACAATTGCCTGTATAGGTTGCTAAATTTCCTTTTTTAACCTGATGGCTTGCATGTCTTTTCTGAAAAGCTTCGTAATCGGCGTCCGTAGCAAACAATGGGTTCATACGGGCGACTTCAAACTCCATTTTAATATCAGAGGATAATTTGCCAACCATTTCTTCCAGAGTAAAATGCACGTTCTCTTTATAGCTTAAAGCGGAACCAATGGCAGCAAACAAGTGAGAGTTATTGATATCTATGGTATGTTCTTCATCAAGCTTCAGGGTACGGATAAAAGCTTCTTTCAATTCTGATAAAAAGTGAAGAGGACCGCCCAAAAATGCAACATGTCCGCGAATTGGCTTTCCACAGGCCAGACCACTGATGGTTTGGTTTACCACTGCCTGAAAGATAGAAGCGGATAAATCCTCCTTGGTAGCACCATCATTAATCAATGGCTGGATATCTGATTTCGCGAATACACCGCAGCGTGCAGCAATGGTATATAGGGAGTTATAATCTTTGGCATATTCATTAAGACCAGTCGCATCGGTTTGTAATAAGGATGCCATCTGGTCGATAAAAGAACCTGTACCACCGGCACAGATACCATTCATACGCTGTTCAACATTACCACCTTCGAAGTAGATGATTTTCGCATCTTCCCCACCGAGCTCAATCGCAACGTCCGTCTGAGGTGCAGCATTCTGAAGAGCAGTAGCAACAGCGATAACCTCCTGTACAAATGGAACACCGAGATGATTTGCCAGTGTTAAACCACCGGAGCCTGTAATCATGGGGTGGAGCGTAATATTACCTAATTGTGTATAGGCCTCCTTTAACAGGTCGCCAAGAGTTTCCTTTATATTTGCAAAATGGCGCTTATAGTCAGAAAATAGTAATTGATGGGCATCGTCTAAAATAGCAATTTTTACTGTAGTAGAACCAATATCAATTCCCAGAGTATAATTTTGTTTACTCATTTTTCGCCCTTTCTTCTTATTTAATGTGTTTTTTCGAAATCCTTACCTATTATACGACAGGATTTGCAAATGTGCAACGAACAAGTTTTTACAAAATCTTAAAAAATTATGAAGTACATAAGAAGTTTTCGTGAATTCTCGGAAGCTTTGTTTACAATTAAAATATGAGATGTTATTATAATTAAGAATTAATTTTTATAAATAGAAAAATAAGAGAGGTATCATTTTCGTATGAACTTTATCAATAAACTGGAACGAAAGATAGGAAAGTATGCGATTCAGAATTTATCCCTGTGTTTAATCATCTGCTATGGTTTTGGCTATGCAATTAATTTTGTGAATGCAGATTTTATTAATTTTCTGACTTTAAATCCGGCACGGATTCTGCATGGTGAGATATGGAGAATCTTTACATGGGTATTAGTCCCACCGGACAGCTTTGACTTATTTACCCTTATTATGCTGTATTTTTATTATTCCATTGGTACGAGTCTGGAGCGTACCTGGGGTACTTTTTATTATAATCTGTATATTTTTTCCGGTATGCTGTTTACCTTAATCGGAAGCTTTGTATTGTATGCATGCATGAGTGCCGGATTAACAGGTACCGAATATATTGCATACTTTGGTGTTGAGATGGGATTTATGGCAGTAAGCAGATTATTTAGTACGTATTATATAAATATGTCTATTTTCCTTGCTTTTGCAGCGACCTTCCCAGAGGTACAGGTGTTGCTGATGTTTATCATTCCACTTAAGGTAAAGTGGCTTGGAATCGTAGACGGAGTTTTACTTGCCTACAGCTTTTTATTTGGAGGCGTGGTCACGAAGTTTGTCATTGGTTCTTCTCTATTAAGTTTTGGTGTATTTTTCTTATTGACGAGAAATTTGTCCCATCTGTCACCAAAACAAATCAAGCGTCGTACGAATTATAAAAGACAGGTAAAACAGGCAACAGGAATCACCAAACATAAATGTGCAATTTGCGGACGTACCGAACAGGACAGCCCGGATTTGGAATTTCGTTTTTGCTCCAAATGTGAAGGAAACTACGAATATTGCCAGGAGCATTTATTTACACATACCCACGTAAAACGCTAGTAGTATGAAAATAAAAAGAAAATGAGAATGAATATGGAAAAAGAAAGAGAATTTGCACTTGCTTTGCAGAAATTGGTTACGCTTGCAAAATCGCAGGGAAACGTAGTATCAGAGGAGCAGGTAAAAGATAATTTTAGCGATATGAACTTATCTGAGGAACAGTTGGATATGATTCATGAGTATTTGCAGCAGAATAAAATAGGGATTGATACGGCGGTTAATCTGGATGATTATTTGACGGAAGAGGATATTCACTATCTAGATATGTACCTTGAGGAGCTGCAGGAATTAGAGGAATGCTCCGCGGAAAAGAAAAAAGAAATCACCCAGATGGCAATGAAGGGGAATACAGAGGCCCAGATGCAATTACTGGAAATTTATTTGCCACAGGTGGTGGAGATTGCAAAGCTTTATGCCGGACAGAATGTTTTACTGGAAGACTTAATTGGTGAAGGAAATGTTGCACTCACACTTGGGGTTCGAATGCTGGAAATGGCAGAAGACGAAGCAGAGGCAGAAGGCATCCTTGGAAAAACCATTATGGATGCGATGGAAAAACATATTCAGGATACGGTTGAGGCAGGAGAAGCAGATAAGAAAATCCTGAAAAAAATAAATCGAATATCTGAACTTTCACAAAAATTAGCAGAAGATATGGGTAGAAAAGTAACCGTAATGGAATTGGTGCGTGAATCAGAGTATACCGAGGAAGAAATATTGGAAGCAATGGAAGTCACGGCACGAAATATGGAATATATAGAGGTGGCGGCAAATGGAAATGAATAATGCAAATGACTTTAAGTACTTTCTGGAGGATTTCTCTACCATATACATTGGTGCAAATTATACTTATACGGAAGTGATGCAGAGTGAAGTAGCGCCTTTGAAATATAAAGAAGTGGTTGCGAGGGTCTTTGCCAAGGAGCGGGATGCAAATACAACGATTGCCGAACATCTTGCTACGATGAAAGACGACGAAACCTCTTATATGATTTATCATCAGCTGAAGGTGAAAATCAAAGTCACCCAGCTAAAGAAGAATGGAAAAGGATATGAAAGCAATGCCTATTCGCTGGAAGATTATCAAAAGCAGTATCAGGAAAAGACGGTACAGGGCGAGTGTTTTATAGAAGAAATCATTATCAAAAAACTGCATTTAGTAAGCTTTGCGGTCTAACCGAAAGACTTAAAATGAAAAACCCTTGTGCTTCAGCACAAGGGTTTTTGGTCGCAAAACTACAGAATAAGAAAAAGCACACTGTTATACTTACGTCTATCAAATAACAAAGACATGCGAAGAATGGCATTTGTCGGAAAAAGAGGAGAAAGATTATGACAGGAGAAGAGATTAAAACACAGGCACCACAGTATATACTGCAATCATGGAGTAAACAAAAAGGATTGAGTCCCATTCCGGTTGAAAAGGCAGAAGGCATATATTTTTATGATTATGAGGGAAACCGTTATACCGATATGTCCTCTCAATTAGTAAATTTGAATGTAGGATTTGGAAATACCGATATTGCAGATGCAATCAAAGAACAGGTTGATAAGTTTTGTTTCGTGGGTCCATCTTACGCAAATGAAGCAAGAACAACACTTGCCAAAATGATTATTGATTTCATGGTTCTTCCTTTGGTGCAGGTAACCTGACGGGTGAGCCAAGAAGATACCCATTGGAGCCAGGTATCTCGGGATTTGTAAAATTCTTTGATCCATATGTATATAGAGAAAAAATCAAGTTTGCTTCGGAGGAAGAAGCTGCAGATTACTATGTTGACAAATTAAGAGAGCAAATCATATATGAAGGAGCAGACAGTGTTGCGGCGATTGTAATGGAAACCATTACAGGTTCTAACGGAATCATCATTCCGCCAAAAGGCTATTTAAAAGTAGTTCGTAAAATCTGTGATGAATTTGGCATCGTGATGATTTGCGATGAAGTAATGGCAGCCTGTAATATTTCCTATATCATTTTTGATGGTATCACCGGAGAACCTATGGATACCATGATTGAGGAAGGCATTAAAATCTATACGGATAATTCCTGTGATTTTTGTATTGGAATTGGAGGTGGCAGTCCTTTGGATTCAGCAAAGGCAATTGCAGCCATGATTACGAATACCGGAAAGATTGCAGACTATAATGGAAAGATGATAACGAAAAAGGTACCGCCGATAGTTGCGATTCCAACTACAGCAGGTACCGGTTCCGCGTCTTGCCATTATTGATGCCAGCTTTACTTATTCTTCTCCAAAATCAATAACTGCGGCCACCGGGCTGGATGCATTAACACATGCAATAGAAGCTTATACATCCAAAAGAGCCTTTTGTTTGACGGACACGCTGGCTATCTCAGCAGTAAAAAGAATCATGCAGTATTTACCGATTGCCTATAAGGACGGAACGAATAAAAAGGCACGGGAAGAAATGGCAATTGCGGCTTTTGAAGCTGGGGTATGTATTAACAATTCCAGTGTCACACTGGTACATGGTATGAGCAGACCGATTGGAGCTTTATTTCATGTAGCACATGGATTATCCAATGCAATGTTATTGAAGGAATGTTTAACCTTTGCACTGGACGGAGCTTATGAACGTTTTGGATTATTAGGCAGAGAAATTGGCGCAGCGGATAAGAGCGATAGCGATGAAACAGCCGCTAAGAAATTTTTGCAGGCAGTAGAAAAAGTTTGTACAGCCTGTGAAGTGCCAACTTTTACTGAGTATGGTATTAAAAAGGAAGATTTCTATGCACGCATTGATAAGATGTCTACCGATGCGATGGACAGTGGAAGTCCTTCCAATACAAGAAAGGCATTAACCAAAGAAGACTTAATGGAAATCTATAAAAAGTGTTTTTCCTAATTGAAAAAGACATGCTGCAGCTTAAAATCAAAGTTGTGGCATGTCTTTTTATGTAACATAAAAATATTTTTATTGAATACTATTTTATTAAAGTTTTATGAACTTTATAAAAAATGAGTGTCTATATCTAACGAATTTATAAACAACATTGACTTTGCAAAATTAGAAGCGTAGACTTTCAAACTTGTAAAGACATCAAATGTGAAAACGAAAGGAAGCGATAATATGGACGATTTAGCCAGCACCCTATTGGAGGAGTTAAACTGTGAAACTGCGTTTACTATTCCGATTTTTGGTGGGATTGAAGTGGCAGAATCGGTAGTTGTTACATGGGTAATTATGGCAGTATTGGTTGTTGCCGCTATTTGTCTGACAAGAAACCTTAAGGTGGAGAAGATAAGTAAAAGGCAGCTCGTGGTAGAAAGTGCAGTTACAGGGCTGCAAAACCTGTGTGGGGGAATGATCGGTGAGGAAGGAAAAGCATTTGTCCCGTATCTGGTAACCGTATTGTTGTACATAGCGGTAGCAAATATTATTGGACTATTTGGATTCAAGCCGCCAACAAAGGATTTGAACGTAACAGTCGCCCTTGCTCTTATGAGCATCATTTTAATTGAATCTGCAGGCATTCATAAGCGCGGTATAAAGAAATGGGCAAAAGGCTTTACAGAACCAGTGGCAGTGGTAACTCCTATCAATATAATGGAAATATTTATTCGTCCATTATCTTTGTGTATGCGTCTATTTGGTAATGTTCTGGGTGCATTCGTTATTATGGAGCTAATAAAACTGGTTATGCCAATTGGATTGCCAATTCCGTTCAGTATGTATTTTGATGTATTTGACGGATTAATTCAGGCATATGTATTTGTTTTCCTGACATCTCTGTTTATAAAAGAGGCTATTGAATAGAGCTGGAAAGAAAAGGAAGAAGTGGATATAAAGAAATAAAGAATTGTATTTAAAATAAAATAGTGAATGAAAAGAAAATAACTAAAGGAAAAGTCAGAAAAAAGGAGAAAACAATATGAGTACACTTATTGCAATAGGAGCAGGTATCGCAGTATTAACAGGTATAGGAGCAGGTGTTGGTATCGGAATTGCAACCGGAAAAGCAGCAGATGCAGTGGCAAGACAACCGGAAGCAGATGGTAAAATCAGTAAGATATTATTATTGGGCTGTGCTTTGGCAGAGGCAACCGCTATTTATGGGTTCGTAATTGCTGTATTAATTATTATGTTCCTCAAATAGACAGTGCTAAAAAAGAATGAAGATGAAGGGTAGGTAAAGCTAGTGTTAAGATTAGACGCAAACCTTGTATTTACAATAATTAACCTGCTTATCTTGTATGTTCTTATGAAAAAGTTCCTATTTGGACCGGTAAATAAGATTCTTGCAAAAAGACAGGAAGTAATTGATAAACAAATGGAAGAGGCAAAAGCAAAAGAAGAACAGGCAGAAGCTTTGAGGACACAATACGAAGCATCGCTTACCAAGGCAGAAGCAGAGAGAGCAAAAACCATTGCGGATTCCAAAAAAATAGCTACACAGGAATACAATCGTATTCTGGAAAATGCCAATGAACAGGCAAGGCAGGTAGCTATGGACGCACAAAAGCAGGCAATGATAGAAAAGGAAAAGATATTAAAGAAGGCGGAAACCGAAATCAAAGATTTAGTCGTAGAGGCAACTGCAAAAGTCGTAGGTATGCAATCAAGTGAAGAAAGTAATCGGGAACTTTACAACCAATTCTTAGTAAAAGCAGGTGATACAAGTGACACAAGAAACTCTTAATTATGCAGAGCAATTACAGAAACAAAATATTCCAAAAGAAGTAATTTTTCAAACGGAAGATATATTCCAGACAGTACCACAGCTAAAGAGTGATTTAGAGAATCCGGCAATTGCATTAACCAAAAAACATGCCATTATTGAAAAAATATTTCCTTCACAAATCAGAGATTTTCTGAAGGTGTTGTGTGATAACAAATGTATGGATTCGTGGTCGGAAATACAGAAAGCATATAAGGAACAGGCACCAGAGAAAAAAGGTAGTCTGCGTGTAGTATTATCCTATGTGACGGCACCAACGGAAGAACAATTACATAGTATCAAAGACTTTGTACAAAAGAAATTTAATTGTCAGGATATTGCGATTGAGATGGAAGAAGATAAGAGCCTCGTGGGAGGTTTTGTTATCAAGGCGGGCAATCAGGAATATGACTGGAGTACAAAGGGAAGATTGAAACAGCTGGAAGAAAAGCTGACTTCCACACAGACAGAGAAAAGCAACAGTTATGAAGGCATTATATCGATTTTAAAAGGCGAAATTGAAGATTTCAATCTGGAAGCAAAAGATAAAGAAGTTGGTTTCGTAAACTGGATTGGCGACGGTATTGTAAATGTAAACGGAATCGACCATGCCATGTATGGCGAAATCGTTATCTTTGACAATGGAACGAAAGGCATGGTACAGGATATCCGTAGAGAAGAAGTCGGCTGTATCCTGTTCGGGCACGAAGGCAGTATTCAGGAAGGCACACGTGTTGTCCGGACAGGTAAAAAAGCAGGTATTCCGGTTGGAGATGCATTCAAAGGCAGAATCATTGATGCATTAGGAGCACCGATTGATGGAAAAGGCGAAATTCTGGCAGATGACTATCGCCCGATTGAGGAAGAAGCACCGGGTATCGTAGACCGTAAATCTGTCGGAGTGCCAATGGAAACAGGTATTCTTGCAATTGATTCCATGTTCCCAATCGGTCGTGGACAGAGAGAATTAATTATCGGAGACCGTCAAACCGGAAAAACATCAATTGCAATGGATACGATTTTAAATCAAAAGGGAAAAGATGTGATCTGCATTTATGTGGCAATCGGACAAAAAGCATCTACGGTTGCCAAACTGGTCACTACATTAAAGAAAAATAATGCAATGGATTATTCTATTGTCGTATCTGCAACTGCAAGCGACCCGGCACCTTTGCAGTACATCGCTCCTTACTCGGCAACGGCACTGGCAGAATATTTTATGTATCAGGGTAAAGATGTATTGATTGTATATGATGATTTATCCAAGCATGCAGTCGCTTATCGTGCATTATCCTTGCTATTAGAACGTTCTCCAGGACGTGAAGCATATCCTGGTGATGTATTTTATCTGCATTCCAGATTATTAGAGCGTTCCAGCCGCTTGAATGATACACTGGGTGGTGGTTCTATTACAGCACTTCCAATTATTGAAACGCAGGCAGGTGATGTGTCGGCATACATACCAACTAATGTAATTTCCATTACGGACGGTCAGATTTTTCTGGAAAGTGATTTATTCTTTTCCGGAATGCGACCGGCAGTCAATGTCGGGTTGTCGGTATCCCGTGTAGGTGGTGCTGCACAGGCAAAAGCTATGAAAAAGGCGGCCGGAAGTATTCGTATTGACTTGGCACAGTACCGTGAAATGGAAGTATTCACACAGTTCAGCTCTGATTTAGATGCAACGACCAAAGAGCAATTGCAATATGGTAGTGCATTAATGGAACTGTTGAAACAGCCTTTATGCCACCCATTGAGCTTATCCGAGCAGGTTATCTCTCTTTGTGCAGCGAGCGGAAAGGTAATGATGGATATTCCAACGAAACGAATAAAGGAATTTCAGGGATACCTATTGAATTACTTTACGGAGCGATATCCGGAGATTGCACAGGAAATTGAAACGCAGAAGACTCTGACCGATGAAATGGCAAAGCGTATTGTAGAAATCGCAAATGAAAGCAAAAAAGATTTTTAGAAAGGGCTGGTTGGTATGGCAAATACAAGAGAGATTCAGAGTAGAATGAAAAGCATTCAGGATACGATGAAAATTACCAATGCAATGTATATGATTTCCTCCACCAAGCTCAGAAAAGCAAGAAAAAGTCTGGAGGATACAGAGCCTTATTTCTATACATTGCAGGCTATGGTAGCCAGAATGATGCGTCATATGCCAGATATCAAAAATGAGTATTTTGATGCACATACCGAGGTGCCAAAGCAGGAACGAAAAAAAGGATTTATCGTAGTAACTGCAGACAAAGGACTGGCTGGTGCCTACAATCATAATGTGTTAAAAATGGCACATGAGCAGGTCGAAGGAAGCAAGAGCTGCAAATTATTCGTAGTTGGTGAATTAGGACGTCATTATTTTGCCGGAAAAGGCATTGACGTAGAGGAACAATTTCACTATACTGCACAGAATCCAACGATGCATCGGGCACGTGTCATAACAGGTAAAATTTTGGATTTATATTTGCAACGTGAATTAGATGAGGTCTACATGATTTATACGAAAATGGAGAACAGTATCCAGATGGAAACCGTTATGGAACCCCTTCTTCCATTGATGCGGGAGGAGAGCAGCAAGATTCCAACCGAAGTATCCATGAGTGTGATTCATGAGGAATTTATCTTAAAACCAACACCGGAAGCGGTGATTGATAATGTTGTTCCCAATTTTGTAACAGGATTTGTATATGGCGCACTGGTAGAGTCCTTTTGCAGTGAACAAAATTCCAGAATGATGGCAATGGAAGCAGCGAACAAGAGTGCAACAGCCATGATACATGATTTATCCATTGCCTATAACCGTATACGACAGGCAATGATTACACAGGAAATAACAGAGGTAATAAGCGGTGCAAAAGCACAGAAACGCAAGAAAAAGCATGCGTAAAAATGAGAAAGGCAGGTTCGTAGAATGAATAAAGGGAAAATTGTTCAAGTACAGGGCCCAGTAGTGGATGTAGAATTTCCAGACAATCATCTACCCCTCATAAAAGATGCATTGGAGGTGAAAAATGATGGAAAACGCTGTGTTATGGAAGTGGCACAGCACATCGGTAATAATACGGTACGTTGTATTATGCTGGCCTCCAGTGAAGGATTATGCAAGGATATGGAAGTAACAGCTACCGGAGCAGGCATTAAGGTGCCTGTAGGGGAAAAGAATCTCGGTAGATTATTTAATGTGTTAGGGGAACCAATCGATGGCGGTGATGATTTAGCAGAGCAGGAGCACTGGGTCATTCATAGAGAGCCACCAACCTTTGAAGAACAGAGTCCGGTTGTGGAAATACTGGAAACAGGAATTAAGGTAATTGATTTATTAGCACCGTATGCAAAAGGTGGTAAGATTGGATTATTCGGTGGTGCCGGAGTAGGTAAGACCGTACTGATTCAGGAGTTGATTCGTAATATTGCTACAGAGCATGGTGGATATTCTATTTTTACCGGTGTTGGAGAACGTTCCAGAGAAGGAAATGACCTCTGGACAGAGATGAAAGAATCCGGCGTATTGGAAAAGACCGCACTGGTGTTTGGACAGATGAATGAGCCACCGGGAGCACGTATGCGTGTTGCAGAAACAGGACTTACGATGGCAGAGTATTTCCGTGATGAACAGCACCAGAATGTATTGTTATTTATCGATAATATTTTCCGTTTTGTGCAGGCGGGTTCAGAAGTGTCCGCATTACTGGGACGTATGCCATCAGCCGTAGGCTACCAGCCGACACTGGCAACAGAAGTGGGAGAACTGCAGGAACGTATTGCTTCTACAAAGAATGGTTCCGTTACCTCAGTGCAGGCAGTTTATGTGCCGGCAGATGATTTGACAGACCCGGCACCGGCTACGACCTTTGCCCATCTGGACGCAACTACCGTATTATCCCGAAAGATAGTGGAACAGGGAATCTATCCGGCAGTAGACCCATTGGAATCTACTTCCCGTATCCTGGAAGAAGATGTAGTCGGTAAGGAACACTATGAAACGGCACGAAGAGTACAGGAAATGTTACAGAAATACAAGGAATTGCAAGATATTATAGCTATTCTTGGTATGGAAGAACTTTCCGAAGAAGATAAGGTTACGGTATATCGTGCCCGTAAGATTCAGAGATTTTTATCCCAGCCGTTCCATGTTGCAGAGAACTTTACTGGGGTTTCCGGTAAATATGTACCAATCAAGGAAACAATTCAGGGATTTCAGGCAATCATCAATGGTGAGATGGACGCATATCCGGAGGCTGCCTTCTTCAATGTAGGAAATATAGAAGAAGTGAAAGAAAAGGCAAAGACACTGGAAGCAAAAAATGCCTAGAAAGGACTCGGCAGCATGACAACCTTTAGTTTGAAAATAATTGCAAGTGATAAGACCTTTTATGAAGGAAAAGCAGTTTCTCTCGTCATTCCTACAATTGATGGGGAAAAGGGAATATTGGCACACCATGAAGAAATGGTAATCGCGGTGAGCATCGGGGAATTGCGCTTTAAATTAGAAGATAATACAGAGCATCGGGCGGTTATCGGAAGTGGGTTTGCGCAGATAGCGAACAATCGTGTTATGGTTTTGGTTGATTCGGCAGAACGGCCGGAAGATATTGATGAAAAACGTGCAGAGGAAGCCTTGGAGCGTGCAAAAGAACAGCTGCGCCAAAAGCAAAGCATACAGGAATACCATATGTCACAGGCATCTCTGGCAAGAGCCATCTCCCGCCTCAAAGGAAAGGGCATAGACCACATCAATTTGTGAATAGAACTTTAATTTTGTGCATTGACAATGAGTGGCTGCACGGGAGGGTGTGAGTACATTTTCACGGTGCAGACGTAAGTATGCCGACTTTGTGTGGGACGCCTCATAATGCTGAAAATCTAAGAGTTCAAAAAGAAAATGTGTGACGTTTTTTAAGACGAACGAAACCGAGGGATTATGCGACATCGTGTCGCAATCCCTCTTGCGAATGCATCGTGCATTCGCATTTCTAACAATAACATTTTCTTTTTGAGCTCTAATATTTTCTACACATTATTCGGAAGTCCCACACAAAGTTCGGCATATTTACGTCTGTATCGTGAAAATGTATTCTACTATATCAAAGCAGCCACAGATAGTTCCTGACATAATTAAAATATAACTCAATATCTTACAATTTTTAGGTGCCTTTATTATGGTTAGTACATGAGAATATTTGTGGCTGCTTCATAAATGTAGAACTCGTTTCAGATAGCGTGGGGTGTCCCGTCCGTTTGCTTCCTGTAACATTTGGAATTATGCTTAGAAAATATTAGAGCGGTAAAAGAAAATGTCAAAGACAAAAACGCGAACACACGATGTGTGAGCGAGAGGGATTGCGACACGATGTCGCATAATCCCTCGGTTTTGTACGTCTTAAATAAATATAATACATTTTCTATTACCACTCTTAGATTTTCTTGCATAATGGAAAGTTACAGGAAGCAAACAGACGGGACGCCCCACGCTATCTGAAACGTTCCACAACCTCCCGTGCAGCCACCTAATTCTAAACTGACTTAAAGTTTAGCAGCTAGAAAGTAGTTGCAAAACAGATAGAAATAACATATACTATCAAAGTATTCATTCGGTTTCGTCTGAAACTGAAGTAATCAAATATCTTGGCTATTCAGCCAATATTTCATA
>JAQUYA010000165.1 GCA_028692055.1 Lachnospiraceae bacterium
ATTGTTTCCAAAACATGCTGGGGCAAGCCCCAGGGGTTTAACGCACATGTTTTCCAAGGAGAGTAATAAAAAGAGTAATACATGGATTTTAACTTCCATCATATCACTCTCCCCGCAAAACCTCATATGCTGCTCGGGTCGCACCCCTGCGTTGCCCTATCCTTCATATGAGTAAAAGCAGCAATTTAATTTATCCATTTAAAATTTGACTGACTTCTCTTACCGCTGTAGCAATTGTAATTGCATCTTGATTACTGACTATTCTTGATAAATGTTCTATGTTCCAAAATAAATCTGAGTAATCTGCAAGTTCACATCCAACATTCCAGTTAGGCACACATCCATAATTTCCATATGTGTGGGAACCAAATATTACATGATAAAAATAACCTCTTGCAGAAACCTCCATTTCACAGTTTCCTTTAGAACCTCTAATGTTGTTAATTTTCCCTGACCAAGTAATTTTACGTTTACCGGAAGATTTTATACATTTAAATTCCATATACTAACCTTCCTTCCTATGAAAATTCACATTCAATGATGAGCTTTATAGCATGATCATCAATGATTCGTTTTTTAGATTGGCTACCATAAAGCAGGGCACTGGTGCAAACTTTATCTATTAACCTTGCTGTGCCTGATGTAAAACGATAAATTTCATCTAAAGCAGCATCTGTAAATATCTCTCTGTCGCAATCGGCGTATTTGAGTTGATGTCTGATATAACTGCCGGTATTTGCTCTGTCGTAGTGGTTAATTTTACTTTGCACATCTATTCTTTGGCGTATGGCTGCATACGACTGAAGCTGCAGTTTTTCCCAAAGTTCTGATTGACCAACTAATATTAGCCCCATAGGACTTACTGAATCAAGTTTAACGTTTAAAAGAAACCTGATTTCTTCTAACATTTCTTTACTCATAAGGTGGCATTCATCACATACACAAACCGGATGTATATTATGTACGCCTTTCATAATTTCTATTTCACGGTGTAGCTGGCGCTTGGCCTCACCTCTGTGGTAATTAGCTTCGAACCCAAGTTGTTCTAAAATCTGCCTGTAAAAGTTTCTTGGTGTCAATTTGGAATCTGAAACATACAAGAATTTGTAATGCTTTGTGTCAAGTTCTTCTTTAAATCTTCTTAACAGCGTTGTTTTTCCGGTTCCACAGTCACCGGTTACTACAGCAAACAGTTGCCTTTCCGCTACATATTTTAGCCTCATCAATATCTCTTCTGTTTCATCTGTTACATACAAGGATTCTATTGGCAAACCTCTGATAAATGGTGTTTTAGATAATTCATAAAATGCTTCATACATTGCTACCACCAACCTTATCAGTGTTCAGTATTCCTTTAAATGATAGTGCTGTTTTATGTATCTTTGTTCTTTCACGATTTATTTTTGTAGCTGCATTTAACAATCTTGAATCTTCTGCTTCCTTTTTTGTGAGTCTTTCGGGAAGCAATGGCTTTGTTCCGGAGTGGCTTTGGATTTTTAATGGTGTTGCATGGCATGGTTCAAATCCTTCACATTCAATTGTTACTTTTGAAATATCTGCAGCATCAAACACAACATCTACCGTCTTTCCAATCATATGAAGCCCCATTTCTACTTCATATTTCATTCCTTCAAAGTTTATACAGCCCGATTTATCAACCTTTCTTTTTTCGCAGGAAAGGAATGCATCTGCAATTTCTTTAGACGGAATCATCTTTAATTCCTTTGAATCACCATAATATGCCTCGTGTGGTGTTTTTTTATCTAATGCAGAATGTTCTCTGTGAAGGTAACATTCTTCCATCCATACATCGTATAAATTATTTAAATCATCTAATGTTTTAGGTTTTGAAAGTATTGCTTCTCTTAAAAAGGAATCTACGGTTTGATTATATTTTTCTACCTTACCCTTGGAGCTTGCAGCATATGGGCGGCAATAAAGAAGTCTAATACCAAGCTTTCCGCATGCTCTTTGCATCCAATTTGTTCTGTATTGTTTTCCATTGTCAAAGTACACTGCATCCGGAGCACCGTATTTCATTAGGGCTTTTCTGAAACAATCTTGTACAATTTTTTGATCTAAAGTAGGGTAAAACTCCGAGTGAAGGATAAACCTTGTACAATCGTCAATAAAGCAAACCATATATGTAGGTTTTCCATCAATGTATATTCCGTATTTAATATCTGATTGCCATAGATAATTTCTCCACGGTTTTTGAAATCGTCTTGCTCCTGTGGTGCTTTCTGTATAGGTACGCATTTGGCGGCTGGAATAACCTCTGTATGTCAGTTGATCCTGTAAGGTGCTTCTTTTTATTATTCCCGGCTCAACTATGTTTTCCCATTCAAGTATTTTAATAATATCGTTAATGCTTCTTTTGGGTACTTCTCTTCTTAAAGTAATTGCTTCTTGTATTACTTCTTCAGGTATTATGGAGTGCCCTCCACGTCCTGCACTTTTTGGTTTTAGTCCTTCAAAACCTTGTTCTTCATAAAGCTGCACATATCTTCGCATGGTTCTTTCGCTAAGACCTGTTTGAAGGCATAGTTCTTCCTTTGTTTGCTGGTGTTTCTCTTTATCCATAGTTTTATCCAGCAAAGGTGTAATTAATTTTAATCTGTTAGCTGCGATTTCTTCGCTTCGCCTTTTATCCATGTTAAAATGTCCTCCCTAATTCTAAGTTAAGACCATTTTAATGGATAAAGTGTTCTAAGAAAATGCAGAACGGGTATGTACCCATCTATTTGAATTTACGATTATTCGGACGAGTCTTTTCAGCCAGCCGTCTGATTTGTTCTTTCTTTTTTTTAGTGGTTGGAGCAGTGAAATTTCGTTTTGCAATTCTGTGTAATTTATGTATAGAATTTTTATGGCTTCTAAAGTAGCTTCAAAGTATTCTTCTAATAGATAAAACCATATTTTCCAGCTTCTAATTGTACAAAATTCACATGCCTCATCATTAGTTCCGCATATGCTTTTCTCAATTGCTTCTGATGAATATCTTTTATATGGAACTATCTCACTTGGAAGTTCATGATGTATACGGTTGCAACATTCACACCTTAATCTTCTGATTATCAACATCTTTTTAGTTCCATCATCTTCTATTATTCCTCTTTTTCGGCTACCTATTACATTTAATAAATGCTCACAGATTGGGCAAATTGAATTTTCTCTACTCCTTATTAAAAAAAACCAGGTTTACTCTTGTCATCTACCCAATAATTGTGTATAATTACCATAGTTGTTGGGGGCATCCTCGGTGGCTGTGCGCTAACACAGTTATCATTAAGGGGATGCTTTTCCTTTCCTTTTTATGGTCATTATACCCGTCTATTCATGGACATGCAAGTCCGGTAGCTTTTGGATAAATTTTGGCGGTAGAAACAC
>JAQUYA010000166.1 GCA_028692055.1 Lachnospiraceae bacterium
AATCAAAACATTAAGACGACAGGCTTACGGATATCGTGATGATGAATATTTCTTTCTCAAACTATTTGATGTTAGCAGGAAGAACTATGTTCGAAATCCGTTATCCCACAAAATTTGTGATTGAGCCCCTTTTTTTTCAAGACAGCTGTTTTTTAATTCTTTACCTTTAATTTGATATACTGTTTTACTCATTTTATTGCTCCATCTGCTTTCCCAGAAATGCCGCTGCCGACTGGATCAATCGCTGTTCTGCCTCTCCCATTTTGGTCTTAGCATCCTGCGTCAGTAACAGTACTGTTCCAATCACATCTCCTTCGCAGAGAATCGGTGCAATTGCCTCTGCCAGATAATCGTTTTCCATACCTTCAACAACGGAAATAAAACCACGTTCTCCTTTACCAGCCAATATGGTTTCTCTTTTTTCCATTTTGTCTTCCAGCTCTCTGGTTATGGATTTACCTACTACATTTTTGTAGCCACCGGCTGCTGCCACGAACTGATCACGATCCGTAATGAGAACAATCATACCAGATACCTGTGCCAGACTTTCGGCATATTCCTTCGTAAAGCCTCCTAATTCACCCACCGGAGAATATTTTTTCAACATAATCTCACCTTCATGGCCAGTAAAAATCTTCAGTGGGTCGCCTTCTCTGATTCGCAGAGTTCTACGAATTTCCTTAGGGATTACGATTCTGCCAAGATCATCCCATTGTGTCAAACAGGTGCAAAAAATTTTTGAGCTGCCTTGAAAAAGCCCATAATGCAGGGATATTTGGCTCTTTCAAGGTTTTTCAGCTCCGTCATTCTACTTCGACCCATTGTGTTATTTTAGGGCAAAAATCGACAATTTACTTCTTTTATGAAGCCAGTCCGTGAGGGGCTGACTTCTACATTACTGCTATGCTGCTGAAAAGAGATCGTCAAACTTCCAGATGATTTCAATATGTTCCTGGTCAATAACATTCACTCTTTCAATAGCGTCGTACATGATTTTTTTAAGAGCTTCATCGCTCATCACATTGGTTATGTTCACAACAGATTTATCTTTCTCTGCCTGTATTTGGGTTTTAAGATATTCCTCATATTTTATTTCTGTCTGAGTAATGTTCTCCAACAACTTCACAAGCCGAGTTTCCATTGCAGCTCTTCGGGATAAGAATTCTTCTTTTGAAATTCGTCCCTCACGATAATCAAGATAGTTTTGAACCTTTCTGCTGTCGCCGGTTGAGTGTTCTTCTTTCAATGCTTTTAGCTGTTCTCTAAGTATCGTTCCTTCTGAAGCAGCTACCTGCTTTTTTTGCTTTGCATTAACCTCCATAACGGAAAGTTGGGCTTTCAGTGCTTCCAAAAGCACTTCCTCAATATCTTTCCTATCCCATCGAACATCATTACATTCACCTGCGTTCTCTGACCAATACGGTGTTACACAACGGAAATGGTCGTCATTGCCGTAAGTCCTCTGTAATTTTCGACCGCAGTGTGAGCAATAGAATGGAAACACAAGCTCTGGTTCTTTACGCTTCCAATTTTTCTTTTTCGGTATCATAGCATTGGCAGCTTCAAATTCTGCCATTGACACGATAGCTTCATGAGCATTCTCATGGATTATCCAATCTTCTTTTGGAACACGTCTCTGGTTCTTATCTCGTATCTTTCTGCTCTCACGAGTATGATTTACCATGCAACCGGTATATTTTAGATTGCCTAGCATTTCAAAAATTCTTTGATGAGTCCATATCTGCTTTGTAGCACCGTTTTTCTTAGAAATATTCTTATATTGAAACGGAGTAGGGACACCCTCGGCATTTAGTTCTTTTGCTATCTGAGGAGCCGACTTTCCGGCGAGTATATCAGTAAAGACACGCCTTACAATCGGTGCAGTTTCCGGATCAATCACCATTTTATGCTTCTCTCCGGGTAATATCTTATATCCATACAGACAACAGGTAACAAATCCACCATTATTCTGTTTCAGTCGCATTGCACTCGTTACTTTTTCCGATAATTCCTTACTGTAATAGTCATAGATAAGATTTTTAAATGCAATGTCCATACCTGGAGTGTTCCCAAGATTATCTTCACTATCATAGTGGTTATTTATGGAGATAATGCGAATACCCAGAAACGGGAAAATATGTTCCAGATAATCGCCAACTTCCAAGTAATCACGACCGAAACGGCTAAGGTCTTTGACAATTATACAGCTTATTTCACCTGCACGAACAAGCTTAATCATTCTCTGGAAGTCCGGTCTTTCAAAGTTTGTTCCTGAGAAACCATCATCACAGAACTCCATTTGAGGAAGTCCCGATAAGTACGGGTTTTCTGTGATATGCCTTTGAATAAGCTGTCGTTGGGCGTGAATACTATTACTTTGGTAAATCTCATTGCCAATTCATAGCCGACCTGGTTCGCTTCCTCCGGTGTGATTTCCCCAGGCTTAAATGACTGTCGAAGCTGATATGCGATAATATCGTCCTTTTGCTGTCTGCCGGTTATGTGCTGGTACTGTCGCTTGGTTAAAAGAAATTCTTCATCGGCGGTCTTTGCATCACACTCATAGGAGCTGATAAATTCGCCATCATTGGTTTTTTCCGCATTTTCAGAATAGTCGGTTCGATCCGCAAGACATTGAGCGACTGTCTTACCTTTGTTTACATGGAGAGGTATCAATCTTGTTGCTGCCATCGTTTCACTTCCTTTCAAAAAAGAAAAGAGTAGCCACAATTTGCAGCTACTCCATCCAAAATTTATTCTATTGTTCAACTCGACAAACTGGAAGTTGTTTTAATCTTTTTTACTATCAACAAACTTTTTTAAAGATAAAATCTTCTCTTCGATTTGTTTTATTACAACCTCAAATTCTTCATCAGATTTCCCTGTTGGATCATCTAATCCCCAATTATCGTCAAATGGTCTTCCGATGAAAGGACAGCCAACATTGCACCCCATTGATATTGCAATATCGGGGCTGGCAATATCTGCAATGAGTTTGGAATACTGTTCTATTTCCATATCAATCCCATATAATTTTTTTATGATTCTAACTGCATCTTGATTAATCTGTGGTTTTATTTCTGTACCAGCAGAAAAACTGTCAAACGTATCCGCTGCAAAATGTCTGCCTAATGCTTCTGCAATTTGACTTCTGCATGAATTATGAACACAAATAAATGCAACTTTGGGTTTCTTATTCATTGTACCCCCTTAAAATCCCAGTTTATGGAGTAATTTTTCTACATCAACTGCTTTTAACACTTTCCCCATAGATACAACTTTTTCATTGACAACTAATGCTGGCGTACTCATCACTCCGTAGCTTACTACTTTTTCCATGTCAGTTACATATTCTACTTCTACAGACAATCCCATGTCAG
>JAQUYA010000063.1:0-1482 GCA_028692055.1 Lachnospiraceae bacterium
AATATAATTAATATTATAAAAAAAAGAGAAATGTTAGAAAATGTTGAAAATGCAGCGTTTTTTTAAAAAAAATTACAAATTTGCACAATATACGGTATAATAATGAGTAAAAAGTAACACTCAATTATATCTAAGCGATGACTACCGTGTATTTGGATTGTGCGATAGAAATTCCGGATGTTCCGGGCAAGATTAATCAGGTGAAAAATGGGAATACAACTTATATCAGAGAGTATGGAATCAGACAGTACAGATGCCTGTTCTTTACAATGACTTGGGGGAGAAACAAAAGATGAGAAAAAAGTGGTTAACAGGTATTTTAACAGGAATCCTTCTTTTAAATAGTACAATGATGACGGAAGCCAGTCCCTATGTGAATAGATACCTTGGTGGAAGTTATGAAGTGTTAGCAGTTGATGGCACGAAGGCTGCAACATCTGATTTGCTAACCGGGCAGACAGAGATTCAGAATATTAAGGATATGAAGGGTATAGATGCTATTGTAAATGATGCAGATAACATCTATACCTATCCCGAATATGTAGAAGATCTTCTTCTGTTAGAAGAAAAATATGCACAATATTTAAAAATTAAATCTTTAACCAAAACCATTGATGGCAGAGAGGTATGGCAGATTACGCTGGGAGATGTGAATGCGAAAAATCATATTCTGGTTGATGGTGCAATTCACGGAAGAGAGTATCATAATTCTTTATTAATTATGGAGCAGTTGGAGTTTTTTTGGAAAATTATGATAAAGCGTCTTATAATGGGAAAAGTTATGGAGAACTGTTAAGCAATACCTGTATTCACTTCGTTCCTATGGTAAATCCTGACGGGGTATCCATTAGCCAGTTTGGAGAAGCAGGAATTCAATCACCGGAGGTATTAAATCTGGTAAGAGGCAGCTATCCGAATTACCTGTATCAAGGATTAACCAGAGCAGAATATGGAAGATATCTACAAAGATGGAAAGCAAATGCCAGAGGAGTAGATTTGAATCGTAACTTTGGTGCAGGATTTGGAGGAGGAGAGGAATACTCCATAGTGCCAGGAAGTATGTATTATTGTGGAGTGGCGCCATTTTCGGAACCGGAAAGTATGGCACTTGCTACCATTGTTCAGACTTATAATCCTATTATGGTAATTAATTATCATTCATCAGGTAATATTTTCTATTGGAATATTTATGGGAATCCCAGTGCAGGATTCAATAGCTTTTTTGCAGATCATATTTCAAATATTACAGGCTATAGAAAGCAAGGGACCTTTGCTCCCAATGGAGGATTTTTAGAATGGGTAGAGCTAAGAGGAAATCAGATATGGGCACTGACATTGGAAACAGGAATTGGGGAATGTCCGTTACCACCTCAAAGCTATCCACAAATTTGGGAACAGAATTATCTTATGATTCCCATACTTTTGAATTATTACAAAGCAATGAGTACATAGAAAGTGGCACCCAGCTTTTTGCCGCAGCCA
>JAQUYA010000063.1:1582-5000 GCA_028692055.1 Lachnospiraceae bacterium
GCAGCCAGTTTATCAATATTCTTTTGCATTTCATCAACCATATACTGAACGGTATTTTTATCCATGAATTTTAAAGCTTCTGAAAACAGAGAGAGCACCTCTTTGATATCAGTCTGGAAGGATATCACTTTCTGATAAAGTTCCTCAAAAAAGGAAAATTTTTGAATGATTTTATAGATGATGGCTGGGTCATCTGAGATAAGAAAATGCAGCCAGGCATCTAATTCTGTATCTTTATTTTGTGAGCTATTCCTTAAACAGATATTTTCTCAAATCTTTTTCTACAATACCCTTAATTTCTTCTGCAATCTGCAAGCATCTCTTCTTATGCATTCCTGCAGTCACTCCTACCGCAATCAGTTCTTTTGAGGTAGGATTTTTTCCATTTCCATCTACGGTTGTTGTATGTTCTCCATAGTAAGTACTACTGTAGGTCAAATCATAAGCGGGACTTAATTGCCATTCGGCTTGCTTTTCATTATATAAAAACGTGAAATTCTTAGCATGGTCATCTCTGTTATGAGCAAACACATTAAAACACATTCTGCGATACATTTCTTCCAAATCCTTTTCGTCATCACGTGTTAAGATCTTGGTTAATTTCATTAGGCTATGGTAATCCAGACTTGGCTGTGTAAAATCAAGCTCTAATAAAGCAGCCGCTGTACACATATGAACTCGGTTTATATGATTTCTGTCAAATCTTTTTGTACCAAAATATCCCTTGCATACTTTAGAAGAAAATAATCTCGTTTGCATCATTTCTATTCCACAATTTAAAGCACACTGTGCATAATCATACTCCATACAGCCACTATTCGTCCCATCTACATGGGCTGGAAATTTAATGATCCATTCCTCCGGGTCTACTTTTGTAAGAATTTTTGGGCGGGCTCCGCCACTAGTGCCGCCCAATTTATAAAGTTTATCAAGATTTTCGCTATACTCGGTTAGCAGAATTTTTTGACATATTGCAGCAATCTCATCCAGATAAACTGGGAAATCTCTAGATTCTAATAAATGTTCCGGTTCATAGGTCAGAGCTCCCATTCCGGAACTTCCCACGATTGCTAAACGGTCTAACATGGAGATTTCATCGGAAGAGATCCCTCTTTTTGCTAGTAATCGATTTAATAAAATATTTCCCCAGGCATCGGGCAGGCTGTCTGCAAACACACCATATAAACCCTGAAAATAGTCCTTTTCAGGGATGAAAACCTGCTTTTTCAAAGGTAATGAAAATGGACTGATGGAAAATCCATCTTTCAGCCATTCGCTATTATACTCGAAGGCGACCTTCCTATCATTTGTTTCTGCCAAAACCCCGACTTTTCTTCTATGATACAATACATTTAGATATTTATTCATTTGAACGAATCACCTCCTCAATACTTTGGTAAATGACCTTTGAAAATAGATCTCTAAGTTCCTCAATACACCCCAATGCTACTGCCAGTTTTGTAAGAGATAAAAATGATATTTTTCCAGTACTTTCAAATCTCTTTATAGTTCCCAAACTTACATGGCTGACGTTACTTAAACGCTCTTGCGATAGCTTTCTTCTTTTGCGTATATCTCTTAATCGCTGTGCAATTTTGAAATCTATTTCTTCTGATGTTTCCCAAATATATTCTTGCAATTACACATCCTCCTTTTAATATAGCTAATATGTTAGCTGAAAAGTTATATCCTATATGCTTATGGATAATATATTATCTATTATACCGTATTTTGTTATTTATATCTATATGATATCAAAATTAGTATGAACTATGAGGTATAAACAGGAATTTTTCTTTTATTTGAAAGGCATATTCGGTAAAATGAAGAAGAAGTTAAAGATAAAGAAAAGAAATTATTCAGTGCATAATACCTATAGAACAGAGGAGGAAGGAAGAGTGATTTTTAACAAAGCATTATTCCAAACAAAATATGTAGAAGCAGAGAAACGCGTGCCTATTGATACTTTATTTCTGATAGGTAATGGATTTGATATATGGCAAGGTCTTAATACCAGATTTGATGCATTTGAAAAGTATTATGAGGAACATATAGAGGAAGTACTATCAAGACTTCATTTAAAGGTAAGAATATTGCTGGATAAAGAGGGAACCCCTATTTTGGATAAAGAAGGAAAGCAGGTTAAGTATAGTGATGTGGAGGTGTTTTATAGTAACCCCAATAACCCGCAAAGACTATCTCATGAATTCTGGAATTCTTTCGAAGTGTCTTTGGACAAAATAGATGATCAGGAGATTAATTATTTTTTTGGAAGAGACGGTGTGAGTCAAATCCAAACTTGTGCCAATAATGCACAGAGGATATTGAGAGAAATCTTTTGTGACTGGGTGACCTCCATTAAAATTGACAAGAGAGAATCAAACTATCATTTTGGTAAAAATGTATTGTTTGTTAATTTTAATTATACAGATACACTGTTGAAACGATTTGATGTAAATGAGATGAACGAATATCATATTCATGGAAATGCGATTGATAAAGATTCTATTGTTGTGGGGCATTCCGCCCACCCGGAATTACCCTATGAGCCCATAAGGAATTTTAAAGACAAGCCAAGATTGCAGGGACTTTATTATATAGAAGAATTTTTATACCATGCAGATAAGCATGTGGAAGATAATTATATGAAACTGCGTATTTTCTGCGCCCTTCATGGTGTGAGAATTGAAGATATTAAGAAAATCTATGTGCTGGGTTTTGGATACGGAGAGGCTGACCTTGGCTATATAAAACATCTTATTCATGCGACAGAAGGAATTCAGGAGCAATTTGAGAGCGATTTAAATGAAGAAGAAAAATATTATCTGGATACTATGGATAGTGATAATGAAAAGATGCTAAATATGAATTATGCAGGAACTCACCGAGAACGTATAATGCAAAGAGAACCTATCCGTTATCCCAAATTGGAAAAATTAGATGAATATATGTATTCGATTTTGGAAGAGCCATATTACCACATTTCAAAGGAAGAACGGATGAAGCTAGATGCAGCAGCTGTTCGGAGAAGATTTTGGGCGGAGCAGAAGGCAAGGAATGAAAAAATTCAAAGAGAGTATCTGCGAATGCTGAATAAAACATTTAAAAAAGGTTACTTATCACCTGAGGAGGCTTGCCTGGAAGCAGATAAAGATACATTAAAAAATTTGAAGGGTGCAGAATGGCATATTTCATATTTTTCAACAGAAGATAAAGATAAAATAGAAGCGGTTATGACTGGATATGGGTGTAAAAATTATACACTGTATCAGTCTATTGATGATTGCATTAAAGAATTTGAATAAGTCTGAATCTTAAGATAATTAAAAAAATAGAAATTCATATATGTGAGGTGGCGAGAAAGGAAGGAGAGAGCCGGAATGCCAGAATTTTGGGGAAGACAAGTTGAAATTGAAAA
>JAQUYA010000063.1:5100-15761 GCA_028692055.1 Lachnospiraceae bacterium
AAATAATTTGACAATTATTTCACACGATTTCCTTAATAACAATGCTTCTATAAGCCGGATCGGTTGATAAATCAATATTTGTTCCATCGGTTAAGCGTATCACGGGCCTCATGGGATTACTTTTATTGTTCACGACAACCGCCATATTTTCATCGGATAATAATACGGTAAAACCAACCGGATAGAGCGGGAAAGTCTTCAAAAATAAAATGACAAGACTTTTTTCGAATAGAGTCCCTGTATTGCTCATGATATATTCGATAGCATCTGCTGGCGACATTGCATCTCTGTATTTTTTCAAGGCTGTCATGGAGTCATAGACATCTGCGATTCTTAGAATTTTTGGGAAAAGGCCAAGTTTGTCCGCAGTTTCCCCATAATAGCCACTTCCATCCAGATTTTCGTGATGAAAAAGAATTGCATTTTTACTGACACTGGAAACACCAGGGTAATCCTTCAGCTTTTCATAAGCAATTAAAGGATGCTTTTTCATTTCTTCCATATCATCCGTATTAAACCTGCTTTTAGAAAGACGAACGTTCTCGTTAATCTCTAATTGTCCAATGTCATGTAATAAGCCGGCAACAGTTAGATTCGTCAATTGTTCCTCATTCAAGCCACTGGCTATTCCTAAAACAGCTGAAAAAACAGCGACCGAAATGGAATGCTTAAAAAGATAATTGTTATCACTTTTAATATCCAGCAAATCCAGTTTCAACACATCTTTATATTTTAGTTCCTTTACAATATTGCTGGCAACTGTAAGTATAGAATTAACATCGTTATTCTGTAATGCCTGAAAGGCCTTTAAACGCAATTGCTCAGTGATAATATCATCTACAATGATATCACTATATATTTGCGTAGACACATAAGCACCCTGAAAACCCATGGTTTCCATTCTTTTAAGTGTTGCCTCGGACAGTTTTTTTCCACAATTCAATAATACAATCCCATTATCACCGATAATAGATTTTGCCAATACCATATCAGGTCTTAAGTGTTTCATTGTTAAGTAATGCATAAAAAGAGCCTCTCTTTTCTGATTATTTCAAAAAAATTATTCGATTATATTTAAATAATCCTTTGCATCCTGCAAAAAGCTATCGATTTTCTGCTGCGTAGCATCATCAACACTTGTATCATTACCATAGGCAGCTAGAAAATCTCCATATTTTTCAGCGGAGGCACTTTCCTGAATAGAGAAAGAATTTACTAAATCATAGAGGTAAATGTATTCTTCTTCGGGGCCACTTTTTAGAGTGAGATTTACAGAATTGAAACCATAGGAAGAGGCAATAACCTGACGGGTAACTGCTGCCTCTAGATCCTTTTGCGTTCCATCGAATTTTAATATAATATTTGCAACCAGTTTGTCATCTGTATTGTCGACGGATATAGTAGCAGTTCCCCCATTCAAAAGTTCATAGGGTGCACTCTTGTATACGGTTTTGGATTCCTGAACAGCTATTTCAGTAGCATTTTCAATAGGTGCATTGGAACTGTCGTTCATGGCAATGGTCTGTTTCTCGATAGCTGGCTGAGAAGTGTTTTCACAGGCACATAAAATTGCAGATATTAAAGCGATTAGAAGTATACATTTTTTGTTCATTTTAGAAGCCATCCTTTGTATAATATATGTAATGACATAATTTTATCATAGTATTTATTTAAAGCAAATCATTTTTCAATAAAATCATTTCTCTTTACTTAAAATAGTTTTAATGCTACGCTTTCTTTAAAGAGTTATCCGTTTATCAACAGGGGGAATTCAAATGAAAAAATTGTCGGACATCCATATGGAACGTAAAAATAAAAGTGCAAAACCAAGGACACTAAAAAGTTCCCTGGTTATTTTTGTGCTGGGCTGCTGGCTGGTACCCATTTCGTTATTTCTATTATTTACTATTTTCTTCTATCAAAAGGCATATGTCGATAAAAATGAAAGATTAATACGGGATTCTATTGCGAATGCGGCTTATCTTGCATCTGTAAGGCTGGAAGAAGATATTCGTGTGCTGCAAAAACCTTCCTATGAAAGGGATTGGGAAAAAGAATGGATATCCATGAAAAAAGGGAATATTTCCCAAAAAGAATTTATAAATGATATTAAAGAATCTTTAAAAACAAAGTATTATAGTGATAAAAAATTTGACTTATATGCGTTCTATCTGGAGGGAGTGGAAGAACCACCCTGCTATTCTTCCCGAATTGGATTTTCCTATAATGATTTTCAGAAAGAGGCTTCGCCGATTGTGGAGAAAATTCGTGTGGAAGACACAAATTATGTGCAAATCAGGGTGATACAAAATAAGGTTTATATTATCCGTAACCTCTATACTGTATCCAGTTATAAAAAATATGGAACATTAGTGGTTGCACTAAATTCAGATAAAATTTTTGACGGATTTGTAATGGAGCATCCGGAAAATATAGCACTGGTTTTTAATACAAGAGATGAATTACTATTTCCAAATGCAGATATGCGTGAGGACAATACACATGCGCGGAAGTTCTATGCAAATATGCTCACCAAGCTGACGCCGCGAGGAAACTATGAATATACAGAAACGGAAGATGCAGGATATGTCGGATATACCTATCAGATTAGAACGGATAATTACAATATTGCAATTTTATATCCGGCAAAAAAAACGGATGTTTACGCAACCTTATATAAAATCTATGAAACAGTTGGAATCTTCTTTTTGCTGTTAATTCCATTTATGTTTTTGACAGTATATTTCCTGCGTATACAGGTAGAAGAACCTGTAGATGAGTTGATTGAGTTATCAAAACGTATTTCGGAAGGGAATCTGGGAACGACCAGTCACAAGCAGATGCCAAATCAGGAGCTGAGTTATTTATTACACTCAGTGAATGATATGTCTACGCAGTTAGACTATTTATTCAATTCTGTATATAGTGAAAAGCTATTGCGGAAAGATGCACAGATTATGGCATTGCAGGCACAGATAAATCCCCATTTCCTGAATAATACATTAGAAATAATGAACTGGCAGGCAAGGATGTCAGAGGACATTACTGTTTGCAAGATGATAGAATCCCTGGGAACGGTATTAGACCATACCATGAACCGGGATAACAAAAAGGAAGTATATTTGTCAGAGGAGCTTCGATGTGTGGATGCCTATCTCTACATTATGTCCATGCGGTTTGGTCAGCGTTTGCAGATTGAGCGTATGATAGATGAATCCCTTTTATGGATAAATGTACCGCAGCTTATTTTGCAGCCGATTATTGAAAATGCTATTTTGCATGGAATTGAAAGGGCAAAATCAGGAATTATCACTATTCATGTACATCATGACAAGATATATACCTATTTGGATGTCATTAATACAGGGAAAGAAATCAGTGAAGAAAAAATTAAAAAAATACAACAGATACTGGAAGATGAAAGCATGATTCCGGAAAGAAACGGAAAGCATACCTCTATTGGTGTACGTAATGTAAACAGTCGTATTAAGCTTGTATATGGGGATGAATATGGATTACAGATTTCTTTATTACCGGATAAGCGATTTTTGTCACGTATCCTGATACCTTATAGAAACACTGAAAAATAAGATAACAGGAAAGAATAAATAACGTCAATTTGGATTAATAAAAAGCGGGAGGGTTCTATTATGAAAAGAAAGTTATTATCGATGGTGCTTGTATCATTATTAACCATTTCCATGTTAACAGGCTGTGGTTCAAAGGAAGCAGTTTCTGTAGCGGTTGCAGGAGAAGAGACACAAGAAGTAGAGGGCGCTGCAGAGCCATCAGGCAATCTGGTAACCCTAAAAACAGTTTCCATGTTCGGTGGTACGGACCCAAATGCAGAAGTTTATAATAGGATTAATAAAGAGTTTCAGGAAACAAACAGCAACATCACAATTGAGGATAATTCGCAGGCGTCTGATGAAGAATGGAAGGCATCTATTGCTGCTGATTTTTCAGTAGGAAATGAACCGGACGTACTTCAGTTCTTTACTGATGCAAATGCAAATACAATAATAGCAACAGACAAGTTTGTTACCTTAGATGAAATCAAAGCAGTTTATCCAGATTATGCAAAGGATACCCTGCCCGCAGCATTGAAATCAGTAACCAATAATGACGGTATACAAAGAGCAGTTCCAACCACAGGATATTGGGAAGGACTTTACTGTAACAAAGATTTATTTGAACAATACAACGTAGTGTTGCCATCCGATTGGGATTCTCTTGTAACGGCAATTACAACCTTTAAAGAGAATGGTATTATTCCAATTGCATGCTCTTTAAATAATGTACCTCATTACTGGATTGATTTCCTTATGCTATATACAGCAGGTCAGGAAGGCTATACACAAGTACCTGCAAAAGCACCAGAAGATTGGGTAAAAGGACTTGAAACCTTCAAAACATTAAGAGATTTGGGTGCATTTCCAGAAGATACGGATACGGTAGATGATGCTTATATTTGTCAATTATTCAAAGACAAAAAAGCAGCTATGCAATTAGACGGAAGCTGGTACCTGGGTGGTATAAAGGATACCCAAAATACAGTGGTTATTCCATTCCCTGGTGTTGAAAATCAGAAAGCAGAAGCAGGCACCATCGTCGGTGGGATGTCATCGGGTTTCTATATTACAAAGAAGGCATGGAATGATCCGGATAAGAGAGATGCAGCAGTTAAATTTGTGATGGCTCACACTTGTAAAGATGCAGTACAAAGATATTGGAATGGAAATGGGCAGGCAGCTTGCGCAGTTGACCCAATCGATGGAATGAGTCCACTTGCAATTTCAGGTCTGGATTATTCCAATGCAGCAACCTGTTTCTTAGCTCCTACCGATTCCAGAATTGACCCAGAAGCTTACAAAGTAATTGTGGCTGGTATTGTAAAAATATCTATGGGCGAGATGTCAGCGGAAAATTTAATCAATGATGCACTTGCCATTAATGCAGAAAGAGCCGTGCAATAAGAATATTATAAAAGGATTGACCGCGGGGACAATAAAGGGATAATATAGAAGTAAGTATAAGACAGAACAAAGATGTAGAATAGTGTGGTGATTTATATGTATAAAGTGATGATTATTGATGATGAGCCTATTATCGTAGAAGGATTATCCAGAAGCATAAAGTGGGAGGAGTTCAATTGCCAGGTAGTCGCAACGGCAGGTGATGGCATAGAAGGCAGGGAACTGATTCAAGAGCATGGACCGAATATTGTAATAACTGATATCTGTATGCCTGAAATGGATGGACTTACGATGATTGCAGGCTTGAAATCAGAGTTTCCAGACATGGAGGTATGTGTGCTGACTGGGTTTCGTGAATTTGATTATGCACAGCGTGCAATCAGACTTGGCGTCAGCCGTTTTCTTTTGAAACCTTCAAATATGGAGGAAATCAAAGAAGCAATTGAGTTCATGATGGAGAATCTGAAAAAGAAACAAATCGAAGGAACGGAAGAACTAAAGGAACCGGCGGAAAATGTAGCCAGCAGTTTTATTGTAAAGAATGCACTTGCGTACATAGAGGAACATTACAAAGAAAAAATATTACTTTCGGACGTAGCAGAAAAGACATATGTCAGTCAATGGCATTTGAGTAAATTATTAAACCGTCATACGGGACAAAACTTCTCAGAGATTTTGAATTCGGTTCGTATCGATAAAGCAAAACAAATGCTGGAAGAACCATCATTACGAATCGGGGATATCGCCGATAATGTTGGCTTTCTGGACATGGCGCATTTTTCACGCGTATTCAAAAAACAAGTCGGCTTATCCGCGAACCAATACCGCAATACAATATTGGGTAAAGATAACTGATTCTTTTACGCTTCCCATGCACGGATACGGTAAGTGACGCCGAGTGTATCACAGATGTGCTGGCATTTCTGTTCTTCTTCAGGAGTAAGGGTGGTGGCAACGGTGGTCATGACGACGTTTGGAATATAGTTTCTGGCATCGGCAGCAAAATCAAGCATTGCCTGAAAGGAACTGTCCCCGAATTTGCTGCGCACTAAAGCATTGTATTTTTCTTCATTTGGGGTATTCAGACTAATGGATACGGTATCGATTAGTCCTTTCATAGAAGCTGCAATTCCAGATGCTGCTGGGTTTGCAGTTGAGGTCTGCAGCTTCTCACGCTGTATCAGGTCGCCTAGGCCATTTGTATTGATGCGCGTTGGAATCTGATATTCTTTTTTGGCAAAAGCGGCTGTTTCTAATAATAAATCTAACCGTTCGGTTGGCTCCCCAAAACCACAGAAAACCAATTCCCTGTACTGGGACATATCAAGCTTTTGAAAAGCTGCGATTACTTCATCTAAAGTAGGCTCGTGTTCTAACCAAAGTGGGTCAGAAGCCTCCATGTGGTCTCTTGTCTGACGCAGGCAAAAGGTACAGGCACAGGGACATTTATTGGTTAGATTCACATAGAGATTATCATGTACTTTATATAATATTGTCATTGCTTTTTTCATAATAGGATTCCTCCCCTTTGGTAACAGGAAAATACTCCTGTAATATTGTGTTAGTTAGCATGCTTGCACGAAATTTAATGCAGTGTGTGTAAAACTTCTTCAAAGCATACACCGTCGGTAAGTGGAATATCTAATTCGATAGAACGCAGGATACATTTCTTTATAAATTTAGAAGCTTTTCGGACGGAGGTTAAAAAATCGATTCCGTTAATGGCATCCGCAGCTATAATGGAAGCAAATATATCACCAGTTCCGGAACGTTCCGTTCCGATGCGGTGCACCTTTAATATCGTAGGATTCCTGCCTGTTTCAAAGCATAGATTTGCAATGTAGCTTTTTTGTGGAATTCCGGTAATAACGACCTTAGATGGGCCTTTGGAAACTAAAGTTTCTGCCATAACAACGATTTCACTGGTTTTCCAGGTAGTCTTGTAGGGGGTATCCGTCAAGAGACATGCCTCCGTGATATTCGGGGTAAGGATAGTGGCATATTGGACTAATTCTTTCATTCGCTGACACATTTCCGGGGTATAAGTGGAATAAGCTTTTCCGTGATCCCCCATAACCGGGTCAACAATGACAATGGTGTCATTTGTCCGAAAATCCTGAATGAAATTTCGTACCGTTTGAATCTGCTTGGCAGAGCCGAGAAATCCCGTGCAGATACCATTAAATTCCAGACCAAGTTTTTTCCAATTCTGTGCATAAGGTATCATCTGCTCCGTAAAATCTTCCATAAAAAATTCCGGAAATCCTGTATGATTGGAGAAAATCAAAGTTGGCATTGGGCAGCACTGTACTTTCATAACAGAAATAATCGGAAGTGCAACTGCTATCGAGCAGCGTCCAAAACCAGACATATCATTAATAAGAGCTATTTTCTTCTGATGGTTGTGTGACATAAGCTTCCTTTCTATGGTCATAGTAATTTATCTTCACATGTGAAGCCTTCACATTATCATAGCAGAAATTGGTTCTTTTTGTATAGCCAATAAATTTTAAAGTGTCCATACCAGTTTGTAATACAAGCGTATATAGACTATACTCATAAGGAAAAGAAACAGACAGGAGAAAATCAGATGGATGATTTTACGAAATTTCGTATATCAAATGAAATTATAGATGCGTTAACAATATTAGGGTACGATGAACCGACGAGGATACAGGAGCGTGTGATACCGATTGCGCTTAGTGGACGTGACATTGTAGGAAAGTCGCAGACGGGAAGTGGAAAGACGGCGGCTTTTGCCATTCCTTTGTGTGAACTGGCGAGATGGGAAGAGAATGCGCCAGAGGCATTAGTGTTGGAGCCAACACGTGAATTAACGGTGCAGGTAAAGCAGGAGATTTATCATATTGGGAGAAAGAAACGGCTCAAGGTGCCGGATGTATTCGGCGGATTTCCGATTGATAAACAGATACAGACTTTAAAACAAAAATCACATATTGTTGTGGGAACGCCCGGCAGGGTTATGGACCATGTACGTAGGGAAAGCCTGGATTTATCACATATTAAGACGGTAGTTATCGATGAGGCAGATTTGATGCTGGATATGGGATTTATTGATGAAGTACGTGAAATACTGAGTCATATTCCTGAGAAAAGAACGCTTATGCTCTTTTCCGCTACGATAGGGAAGGAACTGGAAAAACTGATTCAGGAATATTTGCATAATCCGGCATTCATAGAAATCGAGGAAATGGAAGAGGCGAAAGCAGATATTAAGCAAGAGGTCTATGAAACGGAGAATGAAGAAAAATATGGGCTTTTTTTAAAGCTTTTAATAAGAGAAAATCCGGAGAGCTGTATGATTTTTTGCGGAACGAGGGAAATGGTAAATGTATTGTGCCGAAAGCTGCGAAAGGATGGCGTGAAGTGTGGGATGATACATGGTGAGATAGACCAACAGGACCGCATTCGTACAATAGAGGGATTTCGGGAAGGACGTTTTCGTTATCTGATTGCTACGGATGTTGTAGCACGTGGGATTGATTTTGATAATCTATCGCATGTATTTAATTATGACTTTCCAACCGGAAAAGAAACGTATGTGCATCGTATAGGACGTACGGGACGTAACGGGAATGCAGGTACTGCAATTAGTCTGTTAACAGACGAAGATAAGAAAATGAAGCAGATGATAGAAGAATATGTCGGCTATGCACTGCCAATGGAGATTTTTCTGGAAGAACAGGCAGGTGATGCACAGCAATTCTGGAACCGGCAAAAGGAAAAAGTGGTTCTAAAGAAAAGAAAGGGTGCGGGCTTTCATAAAACCATTACCAGACTATCGGTTGGTGGCGGTAAAAAAAGTAAAATGCGTGCAGTGGATATCGTTGGAACAATTTGCAGCATACCAGATATTACAGCAGAGGATATTGGAGCCATTGATGTGCGGGACAGCCTGACTTATGTGGAAATATTGAATGGAAAAGGAAAAAGAGTCTGCGAAGCTTTACAGGAAAAGACAATAAAAGGAAAGCTGAGAAAAGTACGCGAAACAAGGAATAATTTGTAAGTAAACTAATGATAATACCACTTGTTTTGAAGAATGTAAATAAAAATTTAAAAAAATGCTGACATTTATTCTAAAAAAGTGCTATAATACTATATAGGTGGGAAATTCATAGGGCAAACTAAAGGATTCGTTTCGCTTACTATATGGGGGTTCGAATCTTTTTCTGACTAAAAAAAGGAAGGCTCTGTATGGGGGAAAATTAGTCTATGGATTAATGATGGAACTATGTGACCAGCAAAGAAAGTTAGAGGTATGATATGTTTGAAGTAGGAGATTATATTATTTATGGTAGTAACGGAGTCTGTAAGGTAGAGTCAGTGGGACCAATTAAAATGCCTGGAGTGACAAAAGAGAGATTATTCTATACACTAGCAATGATTTACTCAAATAGCAGCAAGGTATTTACACCTGTTGATAGTGACAAAGTTATTATGCGTACCATAATTTCCCCAGATGAAGCGCATGCCCTATTAAAAGATATTCCAACGATTGGAACACTACAGATGGAAGATGAGCGTAAAAGCGAAGGTGTATACAAAGATGCCATGCGTACCTGTGAGTGTGAAGAATGGCTGAAGGCAATTAAGACATTATATATCCGTAAGAAAACCAGACTGGCGGATGGCAAGAAGATGAATGTAAGTGATGAAAAATATCTGCGTATTGCCGGAGACAGCTTATTTGGTGAATTAGCCATTTCACTTGGTAAGGATAAAAAAGAGGTTGAAGATTACGTAATGGAGCAATTAGAGAAAGCAACCGAATAATATAAACGAAAGCGAAAGGTGGATTATCAAAAGATAATCCACCTTTTTTAAATTTCTCCACCTTATATTATCTCTTACTTTGAAGCATCTTATGATATACTTTTAATTATGAAAAAGAAAATTCAAATAAAATCCATTTTTACATATTTTAATAATTGCAGACTGGGTACCAAAATGTTTGTGACTTTTATTGTAGGGGCGATACTTCCTATATTATTGACACAGCTTTTATCCTATCAGCAGAATATGAACTTTATGACCAAGAAGGTCAATGAACTAATTACAGGTAATCTGAATCAAATAGCGGAACGAACGGATTTGACATTAGAAGTGTATACGAACCTGCTATATCAGATTTATGTAGATGAGGATATCAGCACGAATATCAATATTTTACTGGATGAAGGCTCAGGAGGAAAAGCCGCAGCATACAACCATCTATTTAACCGACTACGCCAGTATAATATTGGAGAAAAGGGAGTGCGGAGTATCAGTGTCATATGTGCAGATGGTACAGCGATTACCTATGATTATCAGACGGGTTCCTCGCTGGATACCTTGTGGAGTGGATATAAAAATATGTGCATGATTCAGCCCTATCTGGATGCACAGGATAAGATAGGCATGGTTATTTCACCTACAATGCGATTTACGCAGGAGGGTGAGGACAAATATTTCTTTCATATTTCCAAAAAAATCTTTGATTTATCAGATTTGGAAAAGGGAAGTATTGCGACAGTTGTCATGAGTGTAGATGCGGATGTCCTGAATAATATCTGTCAAACAGAAGTAAATGAGCTAACACAGGAGGAAAACGGAATCACTTATATTGTAAATGAAAAAAGACAGGTTATTTCATTTCCGAATGCAATGTTTATGGGGATTACG
>JAQUYA010000167.1 GCA_028692055.1 Lachnospiraceae bacterium
CCTTATTGGCAGAATCATTTTTATTCTTATGGCAGATTAAATTAACAGGAAGTGAGGTTAGAATGACGAAAGATCGAATTGAAAAAGAATTAACGAAAGTCCATGATCAGCTTGCAGCATTGCAAGTAAAAGCAAAGGATCTGGAAGAACAAAGGCAGATGGCAGAGGATGCTGAAGCAATGAAAATTATAAAAAAACACAGAATCTCATCCGAGAAACTACAGCTTTTAAATAAACTGAATGAGGATGAGATTTTTCGATTATTAGCAGAGAGAGAAAAGGAGATAAAGAACCATGAAAACAAAATTGAAATCTAAGGCAATGGTATCGTTACTATTGTCAGGCGTGCTATTTACCATGCCAGTTGGTGCATTTTTAATGAATAGTGGAAATGCAACATCCGTATTTGCATCCGATGGTGAAGTAGCAGAAGAAACACCAGAAGTACCAATTGAAGTAGAAAAAGCAGACTGTATTTGTACGGATAAATGCAGTCAGTATGCAATAAATAAAGATTGTCCTGCATGTAGTGCAAATTATGCAGACTGCGAATACATTACTCCGAACGTGAAATTAACCATTACAACTCCATCAGGATGGTATAGCAACGGTACAAAGGTAATGCTTGCGGTTGAGGATACAAAAAAGACAGGAAACTTTGAGGAACAGACGGTAGAAGCAAAAATATCCCAGAATGGAAGTTGGACGGATGTAACAGAAGATATGTATATCGAAATTTCTGAAAACTGTACGATTTATATGAGAGTGACCGATCAGTTAGGTAAGACTTATGAGAAAAATCGTTATATCAAATGCTTTGATTTTACGAAGCCAACCTTAAATGCTGCAGTTAGTAATGGATTATTAAGTGTGCAGGCTCATGATACTGATTCTGGAATTGCAAAAGTATATATCAACGGCTATGAATTCACAGAGTTAAACAATGGAGTACTAAACGTTAGATTGCAACAATTTGATGCCGGATATCAGTATTTTACTATACAAGCAATGGACAATGCAGGAAATATGTCAGAGGTATATAAAACAACCAATCCTTATTATACGGACCCTGAAACCAAGGACAGCAATACTACAAGTAATTCGGCAGAACAGCTTCAAGTCAATGCACAGGCAAGCGCCCCGTCTTCTGCAACTGCAACCGTTACGGAGCATACCAAAACAGATAGTAGCGGAAAGACCACATCGGAAAGTAGCATAGGTAGTAATACTTCCGATGCCACCAAAACAGTGTCTGGTAATGATACAGAAAAAGGTAAAGAATTTTATACCATTCAGACAGAATCGGAAAAGACCTTTTATCTCATTGTTGATCGAGATAGCGAGGAAGAAAAAGTGTATTTCTTAACGGAAATTGATGAGAATGATTTGCTCAATGCCACAACCAATAACGATGAAACTCTTCCTAAAAATTCCGCGGCACTTGAGTCGGCAATTCCAACCTCTGACGAAGCATTAGTAAATAACAATGTAGAAAATATGGATACAGCAACAGTGTCCGCAGAAGAAGTAGAAACACCAGAAGAGGTAGAACCTGTAAAAAAAGATAATGGCATGTTTACCTGGATTCTATTAGGAGGAGCTGGACTTCTTGTTATTTTAGGCGCTTATTACATAAAAGTTGTACGCAAGAAGGATGGAGATTTTTTAGATGAAGATGATGAGGATGAAGAAGAAGTTTATGAAAATGAAGACGACGATTTAAAGGACGATGATTTTTTGGATAATAAGGATGATAACGAGGATGAGCAAGGGAAGGAGGAATAATTTATGCAATTAGTAATAGCAGAAAAACCAAGTGTAGCAAGGAGTATTGCAGAAGTGCTTGGTGCTACAGATAAAAAAAATGGGTATTTAGAAGGAAATGGTTATATTGTTTCCTGGTGCATTGGACATTTGGTGGAATTAGCTCAGCCAGATGCCTATGGAGAGCGGTATAGAAAATGGTCCTATGATAATCTTCCGATTATGCCAACTACATGGAAATACATGGTAAAGGAAGATACCAAAGCCCAATATCAAGTACTATATCAGCTTATGAAAGATGATAGAGTGGATACCGTTATTTGTGCAACCGATGCAGGACGTGAGGGAGAACTTATCTTTCGACTTACCTATAAAATGGCAGAATGTAAAAAAGCAATTAAACGTCTTTGGATCTCTTCTATGGAAGAGCGTGCAATTAAAGATGGATTTGATCATTTGAGACCAGGTAGCGATTATGACCATTTGTATATGGCAGCTCTTGGTAGACAACAGGCCGATTGGCTTGTGGGACTCAATGGGACAAGATTATTTACCGTTTTGTATGGTGGAAAGACGTTAAAGGTCGGCAGAGTACAGACGCCTACGCTTGCAATGCTAGTGGATAGGGAAACAATGATTCTGAATTTTGTAAAAGAAAAGTATTATACCACTCATTTAGATATGAATGGCTTGGATGTTGCTACGAAACGTATTGATGATAAAGCACAGGCAGAGGCGATTATGCAGAATTGTCAAAATAAGCATGCTAGTATCTCTAAAGTGATAAAAGAAGAGAAAGCAATTGCACCACCTAAACTCTATGATCTTACAACATTACAGAGGGATGCCAACCGATTATTTGGATTCACAGCAAAGCAGACCTTGGAATATACCCAAAGTCTGTATGAAAAGAAGCTGGTTACCTATCCAAGAACAGACAGTCAATATCTAACCGACGATATGGAAGAAAATGTAATAGCAGTCATTAAAGCGATTCAATCTGAATTACAATTTGCCAAAGCAGTTACCTTGTGTCCTGATATAAAAAGAGTAATAAATAGTAAGAATGTTTCTGACCATCATGCCATTATTCCTACAGTAGAAATTTTAAAAGTTGACTTATCTTCTTTGCCAACAGCGGAGAATAAAATACTATCCCTTGTAGCAAACAGGCTTCTTTGTGGAACTGGAGCCAAGTATTTCTACGAAAAGACTAGTATAGAAGTGGATTGTGGAGGTAATACCTTTGGTGCTAGTGGAAAAGTAGTTAAGGATTTTGGATGGAAAGGATTGGATGATGCTTTCCGAAGTGCGTTTGTCATCAAAGAAGAAAAAGAACCAGACGCAGAAGCAAGATCTTTACCAGATATTTATGAAGGGATGGTATTTGAGCAAGTAACAAGTAAGATGTTGGAACATGATACTACTCCACCAAAGCACTTTACTGAAGACTCTTTGCTAAGTGCAATGGAACGAGCTGGTGCAGAGGATATGGGTGAGGAAGTGGAACGTAAGGGTCTTGGAACACCTGCCACTAGAGCGGACATTATAGAAAAATTAGTCAAAGATGGTTTCGTGAAGCGTGAGAAAAAG
>JAQUYA010000064.1 GCA_028692055.1 Lachnospiraceae bacterium
AATCTAATTTATGGCGGTATTCTGCAGTGAAGCCAGCAGGTGCTCGTTCTAACGGATAGTACTATTTGCAGACTATGAGTGAAGCTTAGCTTTTTCCCCTGATTTAAATGGTAATGGATGCTTAGAAAAATATATAATACCGATAAACAGGAACAGACATAAAAGGCTGATTGCTAATCCAATATTTAATCCAGCTGGGTAGAAGTTTAATTCAATCGTATGTGTGCCTGCAGTTAAAGGAACGCTAATTAAAGTATCTTCAAACAATTCAATGTCTGTTTTTTGATTGTCTACTTTAAGGGTCCAGCCCGGTTCATAAGGAACGCTTAATACTAACGGACCATCTTTTTTAACGGTAATATGTCCTGTAATATTGGTAGAATCATAGGAATCAATAACAATAGGCTGCTCTGATAACGTTTGAATCCAGGCTTGTAAACTTGTTTCATTTAAGGAATAAGCGGAAAGATTCAGGGGCGTATCAACAGGTTCCGTACAATTTACAGTAACAACGGTTCCGGCAGGAAGATATCCCATATCCATGATATAGGAGTTCTTTAACTTTTTAAATGTTTTGCTCTTATCTCCCAGGAGAGCAACTACGGTGGTCACCTTGCGATTATTGCTATAAGCATATACATGCGAATTGGTTTCCACGGTAAAGGAAGTTGTATTGTCTATTGTTTCAGTAGAAATAGGGTCAAATACAGGGTCAGTAATGTTGCATTTTGATAGCAATTCATTTTGTGATTCTAATGGATTTAAGGAAATCAATGTTTCTTCGTTCTCTTTTTCATCCAGTACTTCATCGATACTTTCGAACAAATCATCTTCGCTGGAATGTGACTCTGTTGTTTCAAAATCATTTTCAGCAAAATTGTCGGAAGCTCCTTTGGTAGTAGCTGAATTGATTAAGTCAGATGCATCAATGACATATCCAAAAGGCAATTGATAAGTATTTTCGTAAAGATAGGTACCATTATCTTCTGCGACAAGATTATATAAGCTATCGCTTTCCAATTCATTTTTAGATAGCATGTATTTTGTATTTAAGAGTGCGGAGGTAACAGGAGTGGCACCTTCAAAACTATAGAATACACGACTGCTCTTCATACCGTATTTGTTGTAAAAATCTTTTACATGCGAATTCGAGGTTGATGAGAAACAGGTTGCAGATGAAAAGTTGGATAACATGGCATCATTTTGGGTAAGCCGTTCAAATTTTTCAATACGATAAAGTGCAGTATCTTCGGATTTTATTTTGGAAGACAGTACAGAACCGGATTCCATATTTGCAATATAATTGCTGCGGCTTACGGTTGGGACACTCGTGGTAAGCATATTCACGGCAGACTCAACAATTACGATAAAAAGTGTAATATACAAGATGAATTGCCGGGAGGCATTTTCTTTTCGGTATTGATACATCATAATCGCATAGAAAAGCAGTAAAACACCAGTTAACAAATAGGTAGTAGATGCAATATTCTCAACATCAGTCAATTTCTCACAGAGAAGAATGAAAAACATAACACCACAAATGCTGTAAGTCATTTCCGATTTTGAGTATTCTTTTATATGATAGAGCGCCTCATAGCTTAATGTTAATACTAAAATAATATAAAGAAAAGACTGGCGGCATGGCAGGGAATCCGGATAATTGAATCCATGCCAGATAAAATTAAGGATGTTTGTTGCAAAACTAATAATCATAAAGGCTAATAAGGATAGCTTACCTATTTTTTCATTAGTAGGTATCGTTTTATTCATGGTGTAAAGTGGTAGTAAGAAAAGAACAGCGACACCACAGTAAAGGTTTGGCCAGTGATTCAGACCTGTTTCAACGGTCACATTTACACAATGGCGGGCAAGAACGTCCATAATGGAGAAGTAGGTGGACACTTCCTTTGGAAAATTGAAACTGGCAAATTCCGAATAGTGTAGAGCAGCTAATTCTGGAATCAGTAGTACAGCAGCCATTCCGCCGGCCAGCAAAGAATAAAGAGCAAAGTTTATAAATGCTTTCCATCTGTCTTTACAGGTAATTAGAAGCACAAAGAAATAAAGCACCAGATAAATACATATCATGATAGAGATATAATAATTGGATAGAATGGCAAGAGCCAGAGTAATGCAATATAATTTGTACTTTCCTTCCTTTACCAGACGCTCCAGGCCAAGAATGATGAGTGGAGCCAGTACAATGCAGTCCAACCACATGACATTCCAATTATAGGCAGCATAATAGCCGGACATAGCATAAAAGATGGAAAAAAATAAAATAGAAAAATCTTTCCGGTTAAAATGCTTGTTTAGGTAGTAGGTAAAGGTAAGGCTGCTAAGTCCAATCTTAATGACAATAAAATAAGTAATAAATTCAATCAACAGGTTTTCAGGACAGAAAATGACGAGCCAGTTAAACGGACTTGCCAGATAATAAACATATAAAGCAAGAAAATTAGACCCAAGTCCTGTATTCCAGGAATAGAAAAGGCTGTCCCCCTCTTTTAACTTATGAAAAAATTCCACAAGAAAAGGAAAGTACTGGTGGTACATATCAATGTGGAGAAAGGACTCATCTCCAAAGGGATAAATACCTCTTATAATAAATATGAAAAGCATGATTGCAACGGGAATAATAAATGCAAGCAGATATAAAGATTTATTTTCTTTTGCGGTACGCATGATGTTCTCCTCTTAGCGATTCTGAAATAATTGATAATATTGTAATTGTTGGTATTGTTCTAATTCGTCCTGCTTGTCGGCAACAGGGGTACTGTTACCTTCTTTGTCCGTGACCTGTATGGCAGAAATAACAGGGTAGGATTGTTGCAAATTGGTTAAATAAGAATCATAGTCCGACAGAGGAAGTCCGGCAGTGGTTAATACTTTTGAAGCAAGAAAATTTGCACTGGTTTCAATGCCAGATTCCTCTGTAATATCATAATTTGCCCATATAATAAAAGGAACTTTATATCGCAGGTTTAGTTCTTTCTCGGACAGGGTATCGTTTGATTTCCCTTGTAATTTCCAAACCGGCTCGACTACTGAGTTTGCAGGCTGATGGTCACCAAAGAATACAAGAATAGTTTTTTCATTCTGATTTGCGAAGTAGGTGGTAAGTTCTTCCAAGGCTTCATCAGAAAGCTTGATGAGGGACAGGTAATTATTCAAAGCCTGTGAGTTTACCCCATCGACGGTTACCTCTGGATTAAAATTATCAAAGGAGTCTGTGTAGGAGGAGTGATTTTGCATGGTAACATTAAACAGAAATAATGGTTTTCCAGATTCTTTTTTTTCATATAAATCAATGATTTTATCATAATTTGCTTCATCACTAACGTAGTTTCGAATTAATTCTGGATTGACAAAATCGTTTATAAAGTAAGAAGTATCTAATCCAAGCAGCGGATAAACCCGCTCACGGTCCCAGCCTTTTGCACGATATGGATGCATACCTATGGTGGTATAGCCAAGGCTCTTTAAATAGGTAGGAGTGCTTGAAATGGTATTCGAAATATATTGCTGGTATGGAATACTTCCCTGCGGAAGAAATGCCATGCTGTTTCCGGTTAAAAATTCAAATTCCGTGTTTGCTGTATTGCCACCTAAAACAGATACATTGAGATGACCGGAAATAGTGTTGTCCGCATCTTTCATTAAAGAATGTACATAAGGCATATAATCGGTGTTTGTGGTAAAATCCCCAAGTATTTCCAGGTCGGAAAAAGCCTCATTCATAATGACGATAATATTGGGGGTTTCCGTTGCACTTATAGAGGTGGAATAGGAATCCAAAGTAGCCTTTGCGTCATCTTTACTATAGCCATCAGGTTTCTTGACCGTTAAATACTGTAATTCCATAAGAAAGGCAGTGACAGTACCATCGCGCTTACTCATAACAGTCGGGGTAAATAACTTATCGTACATATGAAACTTTGAAACCGTAGAAGGCTGCTGTACATAAAAGGTATATCCGCAAATCAGGATACAAGATACTACTGTACCAATTGATCTGAGCTTCCAATTCCACTGAAAGTCTATGCGGCATCGTGACTCCAATAGAATCAAAAGTATAAAACCCAGCAAAGCAAAAGCAGCATTTGGGGAAAGTGTGTATTGGAAATTATTGGCAACACTGGCGGCTGTTTTTATAGAAAAAATGTCCCAAGGCATAATTGGTGCCGAGCGAAATTGCAATACAAAATAATTTGCGAGACCAATAAAAGCAAAGAGAACAGTTTCTACAATAAGAGCGATATGTACTTTTCCAATTAGAAAAATGAATAAAAACAAAACAAATTCAAAGAATACATAGTTTAATAGCTGTATAGGTACTTTCATTGTAGTGAAAGCATTGTGGGTATATCCCTCAAAAATATAAAAAGTAATTATGGGGGATAAAATGGTTAATAAGTAGGGCAAAAATTTATTTATTTTTGTAACTGCTGATTTCAAGTATGTGACCTTGCCTTTCAAATATATTTTAATAAGAAGAAACGACTCATGCGTTCTGTTTCATTCTAGTGAAAGGCAATAAGACTGTCAAGCAGTAAATGGGAATAAAAAGAAAAAATCCAAAATCAGACTTGACAAAAGTTTTATTACTGTGTAAAATAACAATGTTGCGAATGAAAACAGTGTTTTATTCACAATGAATATGTGCTTGTAGCTCAGCTGGATAGAGCGTCTGGCTACGGACCAGAAGGTCGCGTGTTCGAATCATGTCAGGCACATTTAGAAAACCTTGTAAGTATAAAGCTTACAAGGTTCTTTGTTTTTTACAGAAATAGGAAATTGCTCCTGCCAGTGTAGTGTTAGGCAGAAAAAGCGGAGCTTTTTCCAATGCGAACGTGTTCGCTATTTTACAGAAACAGGAGTGTCTGCAAGACAGACAGATGGGAATTGAAATGCAGAATGTAAATGAAAAATCTACAAAGAGAGAAATAAAATATCTGGCGCCAACTCCAAGATTTGCCATGATACAGGGTAGCTTTTGGATGAGTTTTTGCATTATATTTGGATATGTCAGTGTTTATTTACTTTCCAAGGGCTTTTCCAATTCGGAAATAGGTATTGTAATTGCAGTGGCCGGTGCGATTTCTGCATTTTTACAGCCGCTTGTTGCTGATTTTGCAGATAAGACAACGAAGATCTCGCTACGCTATATTATTTCTTTTTTTTCACTACTTATTATACTGGTAGCAATTGTATTATTAATACCGGGATTGCATGTTTTATGGATAGCAATATTTTACGGAACCGCGGTAGCAGGATTACAAATACTGACACCACTAACGAATGCAATTGGTATGGAGTGTGTGAATCGGGGTATACCGGTAAATTTCGGACTGGCAAGGGGGATAGGATCCATATCCTATGCTGCGGTTTCTTATGTAGCCGGGAGAGTAGTAACAACCTTTAGTACAGATGCGATTCCGGTTATGATTATTCTGCTCTATGTGATATTAATTATTGCAACCTTAAGTTTTCGTTTTCCGCAAAGTCTGCCAGTGGACAAAACAGAAAAAAATAAAACGCAAAAAGACGGTAAAGTAAAAGGCCAAAAATCATTTTTTGCCACGAATCGTAAATTTTTTCTATTATTAGTTGGGGTAACCTTTTCTTTTATCAGCCACAATTTGATTAACAATTATATGTTTCAAATCATGCAGTATCATGGTGGTGGAAGCAGCGAGATGGGAACGGCACTTGCAATTGCAGCAACGTTAGAATTACCAACAATGTTGGGATTTGTATATATTATTCGTAAGTTTAATAGTGGAATCTTATTGAAGGTATCAGGCGCATTTTTCTTTGTTAAAGCGATTTTAATGTTTTTAGCACCCAACATAGTGGGCATCTATATCTCTCAGGGAGCACAAATTCTTGCATTTGCGTTACAGGTACCGGCATCTGTATATTATGTAAACTCACTAATGCAGCCGGAAGACCGTGTAAAAGGTCAGGCATTTATGACTGCTACAAATACGCTTGGTAGTATCGGCGGAAGTCTGATAGGTGGGGTTGTATTAGACTATTGTGGTGTAAAGATATTTTTGCTGGTATCTGTGCTCGTAGCGGGAATAGGTATGCTCATTATCTTTGCCGCCAGTGAAAAAGTAAATCAGGAGTACAGATAAAGAATATAGATAAGGAATATAGATAAGGAATATGGATAAAGAGAGTTGCACTGCAACTCTTTTTTTATTATAATAAAACCTATGTTATAGCGCATAGGTAAAGTGCTATAGCACTAAAATAGGAGGACGAGAAATGGAAGCATTACAAGTATTTAATTATGGCTGGTTATCTTTATTACCGCCGATTATTGCAATTGTGCTTGCCTTGATTACAAAAGAAGTTATTTCATCTTTGGTAATTGGCATTTTATCAGGAGCACTTATTTATAGCTATGGGAATCCCATTGCTATGATTACCACGACCTTTACCGTTATGGGGGAGAGAATGAGTGGAAATGTCAATATATTGATATTCCTAGGCTTGCTGGGAGCATTGGTCGTAGTTGTGACTAAGGCGGGTGGTTCTGCTGCTTATGGAAACTGGGCGGTTCGCAGGATTAAAACCAGAAAAGGTGCATCTCTTGCAACGAGTGCATTGGGATGTCTGATTTTTATTGACGATTATTTTAACTGTTTATCGGTTGGTACTGTTATGCGGCCGGTAACGGACAAGCATCGTATTTCAAGAGCGAAACTGGCATATTTACTGGATGCAACAGCAGCACCAATTTGCATTATTGCACCGGTATCCAGTTGGGGGGCTTCCGTAGCAACCTACATAGAGGAAGCAGGTGTTGGCAATGGTATGTCAACATTTGTGAAATTGATTCCTTACAATTTGTATGCAATTACAACGATTGTTATGGTGGCGATTGTCTGCTGTACCAATTTGAATTTTGGACCGATGGGTAGATTTGAAAAGAATGCAATTGAAAAAGGGGATTTATTTTCATCGAAAGGAGATATTATTACAGATGAAGTAAATCAACAAAAGGTTTCCAACAAAGGAAAGGTATATGACCTCGTGATTCCGATTGTTGTACTTATTGCAGCAACGGTTATGGCAATGGCCTATACAGGTGGCGCATTTGGAGGCGGATCCTCCTTCCTGGCATCCTTTGGTAATTGTGACTCTTCTTTATCCCTTGTAATCGGAAGCTTTATTGCAATTGTAGTAGCGTTTTTCTTATTTATTCCTAGAAAAGTCATTACATTTAGAGAATTTATGGGTGGAATTACAGAGGGGATTAAATCTATGGTTTCTGCATTTTCCATTTTGATTCTTGCTTGGACGATTGGTGGAATCTGTAGTATGGATTACTTAAATACAGGTGGATTTGTAGGAAATATGGTAAATAACAGTAGTTTCCCTACCTTTATATTACCAGCTGTTACTTTTATAGTAGCTTCTTTCTTAGGTTTTGCAACGGGAACCTCATGGGGCACCATGGCATTGTTAATTCCAATTGGTGCAGCTATTTGTTCACCGACAGGAACAGCCCATTTGGTAATGCCGGTACTTGGCTCAATTCTTGCCGGTGCAGTATTTGGTGACCATGTATCGCCAATCTCAGATACAACGATTCTGTCTTCTACTGGTGCAGCCTGTCACCATATTGACCATGTATCCACGCAGGTAGTATATGCAGGAGTGGCAGCAGCCTGTTGTGCGTTTGGATATATTATCATGGGTATGGTAAATAATGATTATATCGCCATTGTGGCAACCCTGGTATTGCTGGTTGGTGTTTTGTTTGTGATTAATAAAAAATTTGCAACCAAGATTGATTATAGTAATGTAGAAAAAGGCCTAAATGAAAAATAAAGTGTAGAAAAATTTTAGTTAAAAGGAAATAAAATATGTATGTGATATCAAAGGTAATAAATAATAACGTTGTATGTTCTATTGAAAAAGACGGTACAGAAGTTATTGTGAGAGGATTAGGCGTTGGGTTTCAAAAGAAAACAGGGGACTTAATTCAGAAAGAAAAAGTAGAAAAAATATATCGCATTGCAAATGAAAAGACTTCCAATAGTTTACAGCAGCTATTAGAGGACATTCCGCTGGAACATGTCCAGATGGGAACGGAAATTATCGACTATGTAAGGGAAAAACTGAATCGAAGGCTGAATGATAATATTTTCATTACATTGATAGACCATATTAATTTTGCAATTGAGCGTAAAGAGAATCACTTGGAATATAAAAATGCACTTTTGTGGGAAATAAAGAAGTTCTATCCGTCGGAATATCAAATGGGGTTAAAAGCAATTGATATGATTGAAGAACGATTGCAGGTGCGTTTATCGGAGGATGAAGCAGGGTTCATAGCATTGCATTTTGTGAACGCGGAGTTGGATACGGATATGAGCAGTACCTACCAGATTACCGAGTTGATTCACGATGTTCTGGAGATTGTAAAGAATTATTATAATACAACTTTTGATGAGGAATCCATTCATTACGAGAGGTTCATTACACATCTGAAGTTTTTCGGGCAGAGATTATTTACAAACCGCGTTACACAGGATAATGATGCTGGATTTTATCAGATGATAAAGAACAGATATCAAAAAGATTATGCTTGTGCCATGCTGATTGAAAGCTATGTAGAAGAAAGATACAAACAAAAGATTACGGAGGAAGAAAAGACCTTTTTAACAGTCCATCTTCGTAGAATTACTATGGATAAGAATGAACGATAAAGAGCAATAAAAATACATATTAAGATTGTGACTGGTTTTGCAGGCAAGACTTATGGCAAGAGATTGAGAAAATATGAGTAAATCTTATATTTTCGGTATATCCTTATCATGAGTCTTTTTTAATAGAATGCGGGCCTATGAAACCCGAATGATAATAGAAACAAAAACGAGAGGAAAAGGATGAGAAAATGAAAGACAAGATTTTTGGAATATTACAACGTGTAGGACGTTCCTTCATGCTGCCGATTGCAATTTTACCAATTGCAGGATTGATGCTTGGGGTAGGAGGTTCTTTTACCAATGCACAGATGATTGAGGCTTATCACCTGGGAAATGTAATTAAGCAGGGTAACTTTATTTTTAGTATTTTGACGGTTATGTCAAAAGCAGGAGACATTGTATTTTCAAATTTACCGATTATCTTTGCTATGGGTGTAGCAATCGGTATGGCAAAGAAAGAAAAGGAAGTTGCCGCTTTATCGGCAGCGATTGCTTTTTTTATCATGCATGCCTCCATAGGAGCTATGATTGAAGCACATGGCGGGGCAGAGGTAATGCTGCAGGGCTCTACCGCCTCTGTAGTTGGGATTACATCCTTACAAATGGGTGTGTTTGGTGGTATTATCGTAGGACTTGGTGTGGCAGCCCTGCACAATCGTTTTTATAAGATTGAATTGCCACAGGTACTTTCCTTCTTTGGAGGAACCCGATTTGTACCGATTATTTCATCGGTTACTTATTTAGTCGTGGGTATTGTGATGTTTTATATCTGGCCAATTGTACAGAACGGTATTTTCGCAGTGGGTGGTGTGGTATTGGAATCCGGTTATGCAGGAACACTGCTTTACGGTATTATGGAAAGAGCACTAATTCCATTTGGTTTACATCATGTATTTTATTTACCTTTCTGGCAAACAGCGTTGGGTGGAACTGCGGTGGTAGATGGTGTTTTGAGAGAAGGTGCACAGAATATCTTCTTTGCAGAGCTTGCATCTCCGAGTGTGACACACTTCAGTGTATCGGCGACGAGATTTATGTCCGGTAAGTTTCCACTCATGATTTTTGGACTTCCGGGAGCAGCATTAGCTATGTATCGTCAGGCAAAGCCGGAGAAAAGAAAAGTAGTAGGTGGTTTATTGCTGTCAGCGGCTCTAACATCCATGTTAACGGGTATTACGGAGCCAATTGAATTTACATTTCTTTTTGTAGCCCCGGCTTTATATGCGATTCATTGTGTATTTGCAGGAGCCGCCTATATGTTTATGCATATACTGGGAGTCGGAGTAGGAATGACATTCTCAGGCGGATTTATTGATTTATTGTTATATGGTATTTTGCCGGGAAATGCAAAGACAAGCTGGCTCTATATTGTACTTGTTGGAATTATTTACTTTGTTGTATATTATTTACTGTTCTCTTACTTAATCAGGAAGTTCGATTTGAAGACACCGGGTCGTGAAGATGGCGATGGGGAAGTAAAATTATACAGACGTGCAGATGTAGATGCTGCAAAAGGAAAAGCAGGAACTGAAGCAAAGGAAAGCGAAGGTTACGATGAGGTGTCGGCATTGATTACCAAAGGACTTGGTGGAAAGGCGAATATTAGTGATGTGGATTGCTGTGCAACCAGACTTCGGACTACTGTATTTGATCAAAAGCTCGTAAAGGAGGATATCCTAAGAGTCAGTGGTGCGGCTGGAGTCATGCAAAAGGGAAATGGTATTCAGGTAATTTATGGACCACGGGTAACCGTTATCAAGTCAAATCTGGAAGACTATCTGGATAGTCCAGCGAGTGACAGAGTGGAGAGCATAGACATCAAAGTGCCTGCAGACAAAATAGATGCAGACAATACAGCAGCACATGAATTAATCTGTGTTTATGCTCCCATGGATGGAACTGTAGTGGAGCTTTCAGAGGTTGAGGATGGCGTATTTTCGGAAGGGATGTTAGGACAGGGCGTAGCAATCGAACCAGCGAATGGAAAGGTATGTGCCCCTTGCGACGGAACCATTAATATGATATTTGATACAAAGCATGCCATTGGACTTACCAGTGATAAGGGGGCGGAACTTCTTATTCATATGGGTATTGATACCGTGCAGTTAAATGGAAAGTATTTTGACATTAAGGTGCAAACAGGTGCAAGCATTAAAGCCGGTGATATACTGGCAGAGTTTGATCGTGACGGTATTCAATCAGAGGGTTACCGAACGATAACTCCAATTATCATAACCAATTCAGAGGAAATGAAAGAAATAAAGACATTAAAGACCGGAACTGTAAAAGTGGGCGAAGCGATTCTTCATATACAGTAAACGGAAAAATAGAATAGAATCAAGATAGACGTGGAAAATATTCTGCGTCTTTTTTGACTTGGATTTTAATGAAAAAACAGACAAAAAAGCTTGCAACGTTTTGTCTATTATGCTACAATATCTTTCGACGGCAGACAAGTGTCCGTATAAGAGATACAATAAAATACAAGTGTATTTGTAAGAAAGACAAGGAGGCACGTATGGCAGAAACTACGGGATATTTTGTAGTTAAGAAAAAAGCCCTACCGGAAGTATTGTTGAAGGTAGTAGAAGCAAAAAGACTCATTGAATCCGGAAAAGTATTGTCTGTACAGGAAGCGGTTGACCAGATTGGAATTAGCAGAAGTTCTTTTTATAAATATAAAGAAGACATTTTTCCATTTCATGATACGGCAGCAGGAACAACCATTACACTAACTTTTCAAATGGATGACGAACCGGGGCTTTTATCCGATATTTTAAAGATTGTGGCAGAGTATCGTGCAAATATATTAACGATACATCAGAGTATTCCCATCAATGGGGTAGCATCTCTGAGTATCAGCGTACAAATATTGTCCAATACAGGAGATGTATCCGAAATGGTTGATTCCATGGAAAAACAGCGCGGGGTACATTATGTGAAGATTATAGCCAAGGAATAGTGGCTAAATCGGTAAAATCAAAAAGCATAAAGAAAATAAAGCATAAGGGAATGGTGTAAAAAGACACCAAAGTGGAAAGGTAAGGTTATTAGTATGGTAAAAGTAGCAGTTTTAGGATATGGTACAGTAGGAAGCGGTATTGTAGAGGTAATCAAAACAAATCAGGATATGGTAAATAAAAAAGCGGGGGATGAAGTAGACGTAAAATACATCCTTGATTTAAGAGACTTTCCAGGGGATCCTTATGAGCAGTTAGTGGTACATGATGTAGATACGATTCTGAATGACGAGGAAGTCGCTGTTATCTGTGAAGCAATGGGAGGTGTGGAACCGGCCTATACATTTTCCAAGAAGGCACTTCTTGCAGGAAAGAGTGTATGTACTTCCAATAAAGAATTAGTGGCAAAACATGGCCCGGAATTAATCCATATTGCGAAAGAGCATAAATGTAACTACTTATTTGAAGCGAGTGTTGGCGGTGGTATTCCAATCATCCGCCCAATCAATGCTTCTTTAACACCTGAAAAAATTGATGCTGTAACAGGTATCTTAAATGGGACGACAAATTATATTCTGACAAAGATGGAAAAAGAGGGTTCTGATTTTGCAGAGGTATTAAAGGAAGCACAGGAAAAAGGATATGCAGAACGTAACCCGGAGGCAGATGTAGAAGGGTACGACGCATGCCGTAAAATCGCGATTCTTTCTTCTTTGGTTTATGGAAAAAACGTGGACTATGAAGACATCTATACAGAAGGAATTACAAAAATTACAACAACGGATTTTAAATATGCAAAGAAAATGGGCTATACGATTAAGCTATTGGCAAAGAGTAAATGTGTGGATGACAAATATTTTGCATATGTATATCCTTGCATGATTAATAAAGAAAACCCTTTATTCAGTGTAAATGATGTATTTAATGCAGTTCTGATTCATGGAAATACACTTGGAAATACAATGTATTATGGAAAAGGTGCAGGTAAACTGCCTACTGCAAGTGCAGTAGTATCAGATGTTATCGACTGTGTGAAGCATCTTGGTAAAAATATTTTCTGCTTCTGGGAAGAAGAAAAATTAGAGCTTTCCAATATGGAAGAATCTAGAAGCCAGTTCTTCGTAAGAGTAAAAGATGATGCGACAGCTGCAGAAGCAGCATTTGGGAAAGGCACTATCGTAGATGCTGGTATAGCAGGCGAAGTTGGCTTTATTACACCTCTAATGTCTGAAAAGGATTTTCAGGTGGCAGCAGCAAATGTAGATATGATTAGCCGGATACATTTGGAGGCATAGTGTGAGAAGAATATCTAAGGCAGCAGAAAACGCAGCCGAAGAGAAAGGCATGGTTAGTAAAATGAAGTATGTAGTTGTTTTAGGTGATGGAATGGCAGATGAGCCGATAGCAGCACTTGGAAATAAAACACCGCTTGCATATGCAGAGACACCGGTTATGGATAAATTAAGCAAAATGGGCGAGGTTGGCATGGTTCATACAATTCCGGATGGCATGAAACCGGGTTCGGATACAGCGAATCTTTCTGTTATGGGATATGATCCAAAAAAATATTATTCTGGACGTTCTCCATTGGAGGCACTCAGCATAGGGGTACCGATGAAGGATACGGATATTGCAATTCGCTGTAATATTGTCACAATTTCAGAAGATGGGGTACCATTTGAAGAAAAAACGATTATAGACCATAGTGCAAGTGAAATCAGTACGGAGGACTGTGGCATTTTGCTGGATGCAGTGCGCAGTGAGCTGGAGAATGAAGTATACAAATTCTACCTTGGAACCAGCTACCGCCATTGTCTGATTTGGGATAAAGGAGAGGTGGTGGAATTGACACCGCCACATGATGTACTGACACAGGTTATCGGACCGCATCTTCCGGAAAATGCAGCACTACGTGAGATGATGAAAAAGAGTTATAATATTCTGGTAAATCATCCACTAAATGTGGAACGAAAAAAACAGGGATTGAATCCTGCTAACTGCTGCTGGTTTTGGGGAGCAGGTACGAAACCAATGCTGTCCGACTTTACACAAAAGACTGGAAAAAAAGGTGTTATGATTTCAGCCGTGGATTTATTAAAAGGAATTGCCGTAGGAGCAGGTATGGGCGTGATAGAAGTGGAAGGCGCCAATGGCGGACTTCATACAAATTACGAGGGTAAAGAGGCAGCAGCCGTGAAGGCATTAACGAAGGATGGATATGATTTTGCCTATATTCATGTAGAAGCTCCGGATGAAATGGGGCATCAGGGAAGTGTGGAACGCAAGGTGCAGGCAATCCAGTATTTGGACCAAAGGGTAATCGGACCATTGGTAGAGGAGTTAGAGGCGAAAAAGATTGACTTCCGGCTTCTGGTATTACCGGATCATCCGACCCCGGTACGAGTAAGGACACATACTTCTGACAATGTACCGTATTTACTGTATGACAGTACAAAGCATGAGCAGCACACGTGGAATTACAATGAAACAGAAGGTGCAGCAAGTGGAAATTTTGTAGATAAGGGTCATGAAATTTTGGAAAAGTTATTTGCCACAGATTACATAAAAATAGAAACATTATAAAATTCACGAGGAGTAATCGTAATGAAAAAAGTTGTTAAGTTTGGTGGAAGTTCTTTAGCAAGTGCAGCGCAATTTGAAAAAGTAGGCGAAATTATCCGTGCAGATGAAAATAGAAAATATGTAGTACCGTCAGCGCCTGGTAAAAGACATAAGAAGGATACAAAGGTAACAGATATGCTGTATACCACATATGCTTTGGCAGAAGAGGGAGAAGATTTCTCAAAAGAATTAAAGGATATTGCTGACAGGTATCAGGAAATCATAGATGGATTAAAGCTTAAATTATCATTAGACAAAGAATTTAAAACAATTGAAGAAAACTTTAAGAAAAAGGCAGGCAGCAGTTATGCGGCAAGCCGCGGTGAATACCTGAATGGTATTATCATGGCGAACTACTTAGGCTATGAGTTCATTGATGCAGCAGAAGTTGTATTCTTTGATGAAAATGGAAATTTCTTATCTGACAAGACAGATGAGGTATTGTCAAAACGATTAAAAAAAGCAGAAAGAGCAGTTATTCCAGGATTTTATGGTGCAAAATTAGACGGAACCGTTCATACTTTCTCAAGAGGTGGTTCTGACGTAACAGGCTCGATTGTTGCCAAGGCAGCACATGTAGATGTCTATGAAAACTGGACGGATGTTTCAGGCTTTCTGATTGCAGACCCAAGAATTATTACGAATCCAAAAGGAATCGATACCATTACCTACCGTGAGTTACGTGAGCTTAGTTACATGGGGGCAACAGTACTTCATGAAGATGCTATTTTCCCAGTTCGTAAGGAAGGTATTCCAATCAATATTAAGAATACCAATGCCCCAGAGGACAATGGAACATGGATTGTAGAAAGCACATGCCAAAGACCGAAATATGTCATTACGGGTATTGCAGGGAAGAGGGGCTTCTGCTCAATCAATATTGAAAAGGATATGATGAATTCGGAAATCGGATTTGGTAGAAAAGTATTGCAGGTATTTGAAGAGAATGGGATATCCTTTGAACATACACCATCTGGTATCGATACAATGACCGTATTCGTGCACCAGTCAGAGTTTGCAGAAAAGGAACAACGTGTATTAGCCGGACTTCACAAGGCAGTAGAACCGGACTTCATTGATTTGGAGGCGGATTTGGCACTTGTGGCAGTAGTAGGACGTGGAATGAAAGCAACACGTGGTACTGCAGGTAGGATTTTCTCTGCATTAGCACATGCAAATGTAAACGTCAAGATGATTGATCAGGGTTCTTCCGAGTTAAATATTATCATTGGTGTGAAAAATGAAGACTTCGAAGCTGCAATCAAAGCAATCTATGCAATCTTCGTAGAAATCCAATTAT
>JAQUYA010000065.1 GCA_028692055.1 Lachnospiraceae bacterium
CTAAAAGTACCTTATGAATTGACGTGGAGCTGTTATGAAGGTGGAGAGAAACCTTGTGGAACATGTGGAACATGCATTGACCGTGCCAAAGCCTTTGAAAGTAATGGTATAAGCGATCCGGCAATATAGAGAAAACGTAGTGAGCATATGCAAGCTTGCTTGCAATATGCGATCGGAGTGAAGAGATTATGGACGAAGTCCATAATATGAGAAGAAACGTAGTGAGCATATGCAAGCTTGCTTGCAATATGCGATCGGAGTGAAGAGATTATGGACGAAGTCCATAATATGAGAGAAAACGTAGTGAGCATATGCAAGCTTGCTTGCGATATGCGATCGGAGTGAAGAGATTATGGACGAAGTCCATAATATACGAAAGGTGGATATGATGAACGGAAGAAATAATGAAGAAACAGTTGGAATTACACTACTTGGAAATCAAGGAACGAAATATGAAATGAATTATAATCCAGGGATATTAGAAACATTTGTAAATAAGCACCAGGAAAATGATTATTTTGTCAAATTTAATTGCCCTGAATTTACAAGTCTTTGCCCAATCACTGGACAACCGGATTTTGCTACTATTACAATATCCTATGTACCAAACATTAACATGGTAGAAAGTAAGTCATTAAAGCTTTATCTATTTAGTTTTCGAAATCATGGTGATTTTCATGAAGATTGTGTAAACGTGATTATGAAAGATTTGATTAAACTCATGAATCCGAAATATATTGAAGTGTTGGGAAAATTCACTCCACGAGGTGGTATTTCCATAGATCCTTATTGCAATTATGGTCAGGCAAATACCAAATCGGACGAAATTGCTTTTAACCGCTTGGTAAATAGGAGTTGAAGGACTTAGATACAATTAGTTATGGAGTATACTTAAGATCCACATTAATCGAAAGCTTTTGGTTGTTAATAATTCCCTTTGTATATTCAATTGCTCGTCCGGAAGTATCATAGGTAATATCTTCAGCGATAAAACCCATGGCACCTTCTTCCATATTTAACAGTCTGGCTTCCGGATTGGATAACTGGATAAAGGTAAAGGTTTCTTCTATTTTAAAAATCTTGATATTATTATTTTCTAAAAGGCTATACAACGAATACATCTCAAAATCGATAGAATCCAAATTGGGAATGATATCATACACAATATATGTGTCCTGTAATGCAACTGGCTCATTATCACCGAGACGCATGCGCACAAGTCGTAATACCTTATCTTCGCGTTGAATACCAAGCAATTTTGAAAAACGCAGTCCTGCAGGGCGAAGCTCTTTATATAATATGCGGGATGTGGGATTAACGTGGTTACGATTAAGCAGCTGCTCCAAATCATCCATTACCTGCACATCATATTTTAATTGCTGCTGAGCAATGTAGGTACCTTTACCCTGTAGTCGGATCAGCAGACCTTCATCGATAAGGATGGAGATGGCTTTTCGCAGCGTTTTTCGATCGATCTGATAGGTTTCGGCTAATTCACGCTCTGAGGGAAGACTCTGGCCATATTGTAATATACCGGATTTGATTTGTGAACGAAGGGTATTGCAGGTTTTAATATATAACGGCTCTTTCATAGCTTTCCTTTCTTACTCAGCATAAATCGTAGCAGAGTATTTCACACGATGGGCACTGGATACAGAGATGCAATACTCAATCGGCAACTCATCACGGTAAACCGTATGCTTCTCTACAGTGACATAATCTCCCTCGGTAATACCAAGCCATTCGCTTTCTTCAAATGAGGCTTTACTAACACTTATTTTTATATTTGCTTGTGACAATTTTTGATTTGTATCCGAACCATAGATATGTGACATGGATACAGTTTCTAATGCAGCCAAGTCAAGTGTCTTTAGTTTGCTGACAGGAATATAGGAAGTCTCTATGGAGGTGCGTTCGGATGGAGTCATGCGGATACGCTTAATCTGATATACTTCATTATGTGTGGATAGATTTAAGGCTCGGTTAATGGAACCTTCCGCATGCACTTTCTGGATACTGAGTAACTTATAATATTCCTCAGCCGGGGTATGGATGTTCATGACATCCCTAATAATACGGGAGGGTGCGAGAAAGGTACCTTTACCCTGAATGTTCATTAGAGTACCGGCTTCACATAGCTTTCGGATTGCATCACGAAGGGTCATACGGCTGACGTTTAAAATAGTACAGAATTCCCTCTCGGGCGGCAGACTGTTACCGCTGACCAAGTGGTTGTTCTCAATATATTCTTCAATCCGCTCCACCAGAGCGGAATTTACCAGATTAGAATATTTACTCATGGTATACCTCTGCTTTTTTAAGATAATTATATCCTTTGGCAGATATTTGGTCAATTGATTTGTGAAAGAAACAGGCTTCTGCAGGAAAAATCGCAGAAGCCTGTATAAAAAAGAATTATTTAATTGGACAATTGATGCATGGTATTCTTTGTAGCTTCATACAAAGTTTTATACATTTGCTTCATCGGTTGATAGAATGTATGATTTTCCATATTCGGTTCTATTACCTGCCCAGGTTTGATATATCTGCTTAGAGTAGCATAATCTTTAAAGAATCCGGTACCGATGGCAGCAATCATGGCATCTCCATAGGAAGCACCGATGGTTACTGCTGCTGTTTTGACCGTATGTCCGGTTATATCTGCGATAATCTGCAGCCATTCTCTGTTTTGAGCCCCGCCGCCAACACACATGAAATTCTTAATCTTAAGACCATGTTCTTTAAAAATATCCACATGCTGTGCGATGGAGAAACCAACTCCTTCCAAGGCGGAACGATAAATATGATCCCTCGTATGATTCAACGTAAGTCCAAAAATCATTCCCCGTGCAGAAGCATCATTGATGGGGGTTCGTTCACCAGAAAAATAAGGAAGAGTAATGATTCCATTACATCCAGGGGGTATAGACACAGCTTTTTTTGCCATTATGGAAAAGACATTTTCTCCGTTAGCGGTTGCTTTCAAGTCCTGATAGAAGGTATCACGAACCCATTTTGTCAGAGCACCGGCAGCGTTAGTTCCTCCATCCAGACTGTAGGTTCCCGGTATTATATAATCCTCAGACCAAATTCGTTCGTCAGTAATCAGCTTATCGGAGCAGTATATAATATAGCAGGTGGAGCCAAGCTGAATCATTAAATCTCCCGGATTGAGAACACCGGTGCTGATGGCTTCCGCTCCGGAATCATCGGTACCCGTAACGACAGGTGTTCCTTCTAATAAGCCAGTTGCTTCTGCAGCATTTTTTGTTATGCTTCCAACGACATCGGCCGTTTCTCTTCCGATAGCCAACTGTTCAGGGTCGCAGTACAGTTCCTTTGCCAGTTCCTGATTTATGGACAAATCATTGTTATAGCAAGGAGCAAACGAGGAGCCAGCCAGATAGCGGTCAATTACATAATTGCCGGTAAGCTTTGCTGTAATATATGAGGAGGCAGTTAAAAATTTATAGGTTTTTGAATAAATCTCAGGTTCATTATTTTTAATCCATAAAATCTTCGGCATACAGTCGGAGGAACAAAGTGGACGGCCAATAAGCTTTTCGATTCTTTTTGGACCATAATAATCTGTTATATAATCTATTTCTTCCGTAGCTCTGGAATCGATACCATAAAGTATGGCTTTACGAAGTGGTTTGCAGTTTTTATCAACAGGTACCACATCTGCGCTCAGGGCGCTGACACCGATTCCATGAATATCGTGGTTGGAAATTCCGGAATTGGCAAGCAGCGCTTTGGAAAGCTTACAGATATCACCCCACCAAACAGCTTCTGCGTCATGTTCATAATAATTCGGCTTAGGATTCTCAAGTCCATGTCCGGTCACTTCACTATGTATGATTTGGCAGTTTTCATCAATTAGAACACCCTTACTTTCATTAGTTCCTACATCTATTCCCATAAAGTAATTCATTGACATAAACCTATCCTTTCTCCAGCTACAATTACAGTTGACTTCGATACAGCTTTACCTGCTCCATAAATTCAATTACACGCTGTGGATCTACATGATTGTTGAATTCGCCATCTGCTTTAAACGTTGTTCCCACAAATGCACCGTCCGAAATAGCCAATTTAGATGCAACCGTTTGTGCTTTACAGCCAGTTCCACAGAAAACAGGAATATTGCCGGTATAATTTCTTACATCCATAAGCCACTGGGAACTTGCTTCTTGTCCTGCGTATGCGCCCATAACACAGAAACCATCCGGGCGGCAGGTAAAGATAATAGATTTTGCAATCGCAGTGATTTCGCGTTCGACAATATACTCATCTGATTCATTATTAAGAAAATAAAAAAGTTTCAGCTTGTCAAGACCTAGCTGTTTCTTTCGGCGGAGTACGGCTGCTATATCCGGCTCTGTAATACCAACATCACCTGCATACACTCCGGTAAAGGTAGCTCTTACGAAGTTGGCATCCACGGCAGCTGCCAGGTCGATAGCAGCCAGGCTGTCAGATTCACAGTCGATACCAAACGGGACATGTATTTCTGACATAAGTTCACCAATTACCCGGGCCATTGCTGCAGGTCCGATATAGTCTATGTGACGCTGATAGGGAAGAGAAAACTCATTGGAAAATAGGATTCCATCAACTCCTCCGTCCTGCAGTGCAATTAAATCTTTTCTGGCAGCTTCCACCGTCTTTCTCATAGAATCTCCGGACTGAAACAACGGATCTCCCGGAAAGGCATTCAAATGTAAAAGCGCAATTATCGGTTTTTCTGTTCCAAACATTTCTTTACACCAATTCATAATAAAATTCCTCCTTAATTAATTGTAAAATATATTTTTCATGGATGTATTAATAGGTATCATAAGAAAACTAAATCATCCAATGTGTATTTTAACTATACCACATGGATAATATAAAAGCAAGATGAAAATTAGATTGGTATAATTATTGACATATAATTGTACGTGTGGTATGTTTAAAAAAGGGAATGGCGGAATTACGAAAGGAGAAGGTAGTAATGCTGTACTATATTATGGGAATTGACTTGGGAGGAACTGTTATTAAGAGCGCAATTTACGATATAGAAGGGAAAGAGGTCGAAGTATCTTCACTCGAAGTACCATTAATTGAACCACATATCGGTTGGGAAGAACGGGACATGAATGTAATATGGCAGGCGGTTATTGATGTGATAAAAGATGTTTTAAAAAAATCGGGAGTAAAAGCATCAGAAATTGCAGGAATTGGTCTAACAGGATACGGAAATGGTGTATGTTTGGTAGATGCGAAAGGTGAAGCAGTATATCATGCAATTGTTTCCAGCGATAACCGGTGTGCCAGATTGTGCGAACAACTTGTGGAACAGGGAATACAGGATCAAATCTATCCCTTGACGTATCAAGAATTTTGGCCGGCTCAGACCGCTGTACTACTTGTATGGCTGAAAGTGAATATGCCGGAAGTACTTGAGAAAACAGCTTATGTTCTATCAATAAAGGATTACATACGGTTCAAGTTAACCGGTGAACCCTGTTATGAAATAACCGAAGCGACTTGTAATGGGCTGATGAATATACATACAATGAAATTTGATCCGATTATTTTTAAAACTTTAGACATTTCCGAGTGTTTTGATAAAATGCCGCACTATACCGGTATCACTGATATCTCAGGTTTTGTAACAGAAGAGGCAGGTCTTGTGACGGGATTAAATTCTGGAACACTGGTTGCAGGTTCCTGCTACGATGTGAATGCAGGTGCACTTGCGAATGGAATCATGGATGATTCTACCCTGTGTATGATAGCCGGTACCTGGTCAATTAATGAATACCTGACAAAAAATCTGGTAGAGGGAGCTAATTCGATCGCAAGATCCTATTTGCCTGAATATTACATTATGGAAGAATCCAGCCCCACCTCAGCAAGTAATTTCAAATGGTTTCTTGACAATGTTCTTGAAATAAATAAAACAGCTTTATCCAAGAAGGAAATTTATAAGCAATGCAATCAGCTGGTAGAAAGCATTCAACCACAGGAATCAGATGTCATATTTATCCCATATCTCTTTGCATCTGCCACCCATCCGGAGGCCAAAGCGGCTTTCTTTCAACTTACCAGTTATCATAAGCGTGCGCATATGATACGTGCCATATATGAGGGAGTTGTTTTTTCTTCTATGGTGCATGTCAAACGGTTAATGGATTCCGGATGCAGATTTAAAGAAGCTAGACTGGCAGGCGGAATCTCCAATTCACCGGTGTGGTCACAAATGGTATGTGATGTTTTACAAAAGCCGCTTATCGTATCAGAAGCATCAGAACCTGGTGCGCTGGGAGCAGCTATATGTGCAGCAATCGCTGCATCCATCTATCCGGACTATGAAACAGCAATTTCACATATGGTACACAGAAAGAAAGAATATCTGCCAAATCCGGACCTTGCAGGTATTTATGCAGAAAAATTAGCTGCATATGAAAAGGCTTTGGATATGCTGGATATATATTATAACAGTATGGAGGAACGAAGATGATACAGATTATTCCATCCATTGCATCAGCAGATTTACTGAATATTGCAATTGAATTAGAGCGATGCAAAGAAATCGGCTATCTGCATCTGGATATTGAAGATGGGAATTTCAGCCCAGATATTACATTTGGTATGGATATGATTTCGGCTATCATGCAAAACACTAAAGCAGAAGTGGATGCACATCTGATGGTAACAAATCCACTCAATTATATTATCCCATTATGTGAAAACAATGTGACACGTATAGCAGTTCATCTGGAAGCAGTGATGTACCCTGCACAGTGCATAACCTTAATTCATCAGATGGGAAGAAAGGCTGGACTGGCGTTGAACTATAAGACGGATATCAATCAAATTCTACCGTATATGGATGAGATTGATTATGTGCTATTACAGACCTGTGAGGCTGGAGATAATAATCTTCAGTTTAAAGAATACAGCCGTAATAAAATCCGTCAGGCGAGACATCTGCTACCGGAAAAGGTTGAATTATGGGCAGATGGTGGAATTACGGATCAGCTGCTTTATGAACTAATGAAGGATGGATTGGATCATGCGGTTATGGGGAGGGCATTGTTTGGCAGTAAAAGTATGATGGAGCTTTATCATACCATGATGGCCCGAGACAGAGAGGATAAATTATATGAATTATGAAAGGCCAATCGGCATATATGAGAAGGCTTTATTTAAAAAGCCGCTTGTGCAGATGTTTCAGGATGCGGCAATATGCGGATTTGACTGCTTTGAAATCAGTATTGATGAAACAGGGGAGAGAATTGCAAGGTTGGATGAGAGCTGTACTGCGTTACGGCAATACAGAGATACAGCTTTGGATACGGGAATCCGACTGTACTCCCTTTGCTTCAGCGCTCAAAGACGCTATCCTATGGGCAGTAAGAATAAAGAAATCCGTGATTATTCCGTAAGACTATTTAAAAAGGCGCTGCGCTTCTGTGAAATACTCGGTATCCGCGTACTGCAGGTGGCAGGATATGATGTATTTTATGAACCTCACTCAGAAGTTACAGAGAAATGGTTTTTTGAGAATTTAGAAATATGTACAAATATGGCGGAGAAAGCGGGTATTATGCTGGCAATAGAACCGGTTGAAGCTTATATCACATCCGTAACAATGGCAAAAAAGATAATCAGCCAAATACAATCGCCTTGGCTCACTGTTTATCCGGATACAGCTAATTTATATATGATGGGTCATGACGTTACAGAAGAAATAAGGACTGGAAAAGGAATAATTACGGCCGTTCATATGCGTGAGGCTCCGGATGATACTTATATTCCCTTTGGACAGGGAAAATTAAACTTTCCGACGATTATCCGGACATTAGATGAAATACAGTTTTTTGGACCGCTTATTATTGAATTGTGGAATGAAGATAATCCGGAGTATATGAAGATTGTTTCAAAAGAACGTGAATATCTGCAAATACTGATGAAACAGCAGAGCGGAAAGAGAGGATCTATATGTATGAGTTAGAAAAACAGCAATTGATCGATTGCGCAAGGAATATGGTTACAAATAATCTTGTGGTACTGTCTGGGGGAAATGTGAGCTGCAGAATTTCTGATGAAGTATTTCTCGTAACACCTTCAGCGATGAGATACGAAAATATGGTACAGGAAGATATCGTTGTTATTAATGCAAAAGGAGAGATTCTGGAAGGAAACAGACGTCCATCCTCTGATCTCAAGGCCCTTCTTTATATCTATAACCAGCGCAGGGATTTAAATGCGATAATTCATACACATCAGCCTTATGCGACTGCAGTTGGTTTGATTACGGACTGCCTTCCAGCATGTCTGACCTCCATTATAGATACTGCTAATGATAATGTCCGTGTTGCTCCTTTCACGGTCTCCTCCGATGAAGGAATGGGAATTCTGACCGTCGAATATCTGGGTGATTCAAAGGCAGTGATTCTATGCAATCATGGAGTAGTGTGTGTTGGAGGCTCGCTGGAAGAAGTACTGGAAACTGCGGTATATCTGGAAGAAGGTTCAAAAGCATACCTTGCAGCAAGCGCAGCCGGAACGGTAAAACTTCTTTCGAAAGAGCAAATTATGCAAGAAATGGAAGACAGGGGGAATTACGGCCAATTTTAAGGGATTAAAGTTCCCCCACTGTGTTTTTACACAAGAAATGAATTAAAATATTGTTGAAATTTACGAGTTTTAAATTTGGAAATTATATTGACATTCATTATTTAAGTGGTATATTGAAATTAAACATAGGGGGAAATGGTAATATGAATACCTGAACTGCGGGAAGGATTATATTATGGCAAGATATAATAATCTACGATTTGAAAAGACAATTGATGAAATCGAAGAATACATTTTCTTAAACAACCTACAAGAACATGAAGTGCTACCATCCGAAAGAAAACTCTCAGAACTTCTGGCAGTCAGCAGAGGGACCTTGCGAGAGGCAATTATCCGAATGTGTACAGAGGGGCGACTGTACAGTATTCAAGGCAAAGGTAATTTTGTAGCCCCGGTAAAAGAACGTATCGATATGGGAGATATGATTTCATTTTCCAGATCAGTCGAGCTTCAGAGCAAAGTTCCTGGAAGCCGTTTTGTGAAAATGTATATTGAAGATGCAGACGAGCGAGTGATGAAAACGCTGCAGGTCACGAGAGATGAGAGAGTGTATATACTTTCGAGAGTAAGAACAATTAATGGAAATAATATATTACTGGAGGTTACCCATATACCCGTAAAGTACTGTAAGGGTCTGGAAGAACATGATTTTAAAAAGGAATCCTTATATGAGGTACTGCAACAATCTTATGGAATTACCATGAAACGGCAGGATATTACAGTACGTTTATCTAAGGCAGCCGAGATGGAAGCAAGATTACTGAATATCAGTACCGGAAGTTCGGTGTTTGTAGAAAGGGCGATTGCTTTTTCCAAGGATGATATTCCGATTGAATACACAAAAACAATTGTAAATGCAGAACGTGCATATTATTCAGTAAGTATTATGCAAGTATCCGTTTAGAAGTATATCGAGTCAGATAGGTTTATTAAAGTTACCCATTTTTAGAAAATGCGGCTAGTCCCCGCAAAAATTGACTTTCGAAAATTTGAGTTCGAAGGTTCTGTTTTTTATACCCTTTTTTAAAAATAGTATCAATAAATCCGGCCGGATTATTAGATAAAAAGAAAAAGAGTTTGGAAAGGAAGGAATATCATGAAATATTAAAAAATATAGAAACGTTAGAAAATAAAAACCTATGTTAGGATTCAGTCGTGTTTTTTATGACAGATCCAGGAAATACGAACGAAATTATTGCAGCAATCGAATTATTTAAATTAGAGCAGTTACGGGTTGCCTGTCTGGGAAAGGCAAACACGAAAATCGGCATAATGGCAGATTATTCTGTATATATTTAAATATAGACAACTACTCAGAAGATGCGGATTACATCGTTCAATATATGTTTTTCGCATATTATCTGGAAAAGCGCGGTGAGTTCCTGAATTATTCAAAACTTACTGATAATTTGAATAAGCTGTCCGCTGTAAAAAAGATAGAGGAGGATTAAAAAAATGAAACTAAACCGACGTATATGGGGATACATTTTTCTTGTTGTTTGTTTAATCGTAGTTGCGTTATTTGCGCCAACAGGAGCAGATTATTATGGTGCATGGTCTTTGCTTCCTGCTGCTGCAATATTTATTTTTATCTTGCTAACAAAGGGTGTTATTGAAGGCTTTCTTTGGGTAGGTGTTTTAGCCGTCTTCATTAAATATCGGTGGGAGTTCTTTACTACTTACTGTGGTAAACTCTCGGAAACAATACAGGATGGGGATAACGTTTATCTAATTCTGGTATTCCTGTTGCTGGGGGTTCTGATTACTTTTCTGAAGATGAGTGGAGCAGCTACCTATTTTGCAAGAAAGGTAGCGACGAAGGCAAAAAGCTCCAGAGCAGCATTGCTTCTAACCTGGGTGATGAGCTGGATCTTAAGTGTAGATGATTACTTAAACGCATTTGTAACCGGTGCCGCTATGTCTCCAGTTACTGATGAATACAAAATCCCTCGTGAAGCTACAGCCTATGTCATTCGTTCATCAGCAGTACATACGTCTTCCATAATACCGATTGGTTCTTGGGTTATTTTTGGAGCGACCCTTTTGGAGACAAATAATTTCGCAGCTGGTGGAACAGGCGTTACTGAATACATGAAGTGTGTACCGTTTATGTTTTATTGCTTTGTCAGCCTGTTATTTGGTTTCTTGTTCTGTATGGGCTGGTTGCCGAAATTCGGTATGATGAAAAAAGCGTATCAGCGTGTAGAGGCCGGTGGATCGACTCTTCCTAAAAAGGAAGCAGTAGATGGTGCAGAAGTGGATGAGGAGGAGGCCATTGAGCCACGAAAAGGCGTCAATATGTTATCCTTCCTGATACCAATCGTCAGTATGGTAGGTTTCTGTGTATACTTTGATTTTGATATGCAGCTTGGCCTAACCCTCGCAATTTTTGTAACCGGCGCATTATTTGTTGTTCAGAAAATATTCAAATCCCAGAGAATCTTCTCGCTGATTATTGAAGGCTTTAACGGAATGATGGAAATGACCTTCCTGCTAGTAATCGGCTTTACCATGACGGGCACAGTTTCTGAACTGGGATTTACGGAATTTGTTGTCGGAGCCACCCAAAATATAGTAAATCCGGCACTGCTTCCATTTATTATCTTCCTGCTGTTCTCAGCGACTGAATTTCTTGTAACCTTTAACTGGACCTTATATATGATGGTTATGCCTTCTATAATTGCACTTTCACAGGCAACGGGAGCTAATGTATATCTATGTCTGGCTGCTATGTTCTGTGCCGGACTTTTTGGAAGCAATTCCAGTTTTGCATCGGATGCAGGTATGTGTAATGCTGCTGCTACGGGGCTAGATTTATATGATCATAATATGTGCTGTATGCAGTATTCTATACCGGCATTTATAATAGCTGCGTTATTATATCTGATTTCAGGATTTATATTCTAATTAAGCAGTAATCAGGGTTAATGAAAGGAGAAGAACTATGGCAAAAATTATAAAATCTCAATTGGGAATCAATAACTTTACCTACCGTCGTTACAGCTTTGCATACTTTCTTAAAGCAGTAAAAAATATGGGATTAACCAGCATTGAATTATCCGGGTGCCATCCTCATTTTACAATGTTTGAAGCAGAGAAGTTTGATGTGAAAGGATTTGCAAAACAGATTAAGGATATGGGGATTAAGGTAGCAGCGATTGAGCCGGAACAGAATTTTCTTCCGATCAATATTGCAGCTAACGAGGAATACTTCCGTGAACAGAGCATAAAACAGCTTTCTTTTTACATAGAAAATGCGAAAGAATTTGATTGTGATAAAGTAATTCTTTATCCGGGAAAGGCATTAATGAATTATCCCCATTCCCTGGCATGGAAGAATTCACGGGAATCCATCAAAAAGCTGTGTGATATAGCTGCACAGCATGGGGTGACTATTTTGCTGGAGGGCGTATCTAATTTTATTTCTGATTTAATGATGGACAGTGTTACAGTAAAGCGGATGCTGGAGGAGGTAGGAGCAGACAACCTTGGTGTCTGTGTCAATTCTTCTGCAGCTTATGCAGCAGGTGAAACGTTGGAAGATTATTTCAAATTATTTGGCAGCAAAATTCAAATGGTTCAATTGTCTGACAGTATAGAAGACAATGAACAGTTGCCCTGGGGTGAAGGTAATCAAGATTTGAAGATTCATCTGGAAACACTGCGCAAATATAATTATTACGGACCAATTACTCTTGAAATTATAGAAGAAGAGCAGGCAGGCCATCCGGATGACAGTTATGGCAGAAGCATAGAGTATTTTAATCAGTACGCAGATAAGGAGGAGTAATATGAAGAAATTAGATTTTTCTCAATTTGGAATAATGTCAGTACAGTATCAGCAGTATAGTCTGGAGTACTGTATGGATTCAATTGCATCCAATGGATTTCAGTATATTGACTTCTGGGGTGGAGCTTCCCATTACTGTGTCTTTGATACACCAGTCTCCAAACGACAGGCTAAAGTCTCAAAAATACGTCAGATGATGGAAGAACGCGGCCTGAAAATGTCTGTATTTACAGCCGAACAGATCTGTCTCTACCCAATCAATGTTGCGTCCTCCAATCCTTATGTGCGCAAGAATAGCATAGATATTGTGAAAAGCTATCTGGAGGATACAAAGGAGTTTGGTGCCAACTACTATTTCATGCAGATGGGCTATTCCATGTTTGATGAGGATTATGATTCAGCTTGGAAACGATCAGTGGAGGCATTGCAGGAATTAACAGAATATGCTGAAAAAATCGGTGTAAAAACAGTTATGGAACAACTGCAGCCCTATGAATCAAATCTCTGCTATAGTACAAAAACGCTAAAGGGACTCATAGATGCTGTAAATTCACCATATTTAACCGCATGCATTGATTGTGTGGCCGCAGCTGCAGCCGGGGAAACAGTAGAGGAGTATTACGAGGCATTTCATGGCAGAATAAATCATGCACATCTGGCAGACGGCAATCCAACGGGACACAGAGTTCCGGGAGAGGGTTCGAATCCATTGACGGATTATCTTACTACCTTTGCTGAACATGATTTTAATGGATCTATTACAGTTGAGATCAATAATCAGATGTATTTTGACAATCCGGATGCAGCTGTTGCGAAAGCAGCAAAATGGCTAAAGGAATGTTCGGTGGTTTCCTGCTGATAGATGCTGATTAATTGAGATGCCGTGTTGCGGCATCATGTTTGAAAGTGTGAAAGAGAAAGGCATGGTATGAATACTAAACAGATAGCAGATATTTTATTGGTTTCTAATCATATATTTTCCGCTCAAGCGCAGACAAAAGCTCCGTTTCCAGGAGCAGTGGCCATTGTAGGAAATAAAATAGCGGCAATAGTATCACCCCAGGAGAAAGACAGCTGGATAGGTGAGAAAACAAAGACATATAACCTGGAAGACCAGGTTATATGTCCGGGTTTTTTAGACAATCATGTATTCTTTACAGGACATGTATGGTCCCACATTGGTGCTGACCTATCAGAAGCGGCTACTAAAAAGGAAGCAATAGCCCTTTTGAAAGCGTATGGTGAAACAATACCGGAAGAGGAAGCGATTCTCGGACATGGGCTGAGTATGGAGGTATTGGAGCAGGAAGAAGATATACAGGCGCTGCTGGAAGCATTTGGTACAAGACCGGTTATTGGATTTACAGAAGGTCGCAACGGCTGCATTATGAACCGTGTAGCAAAAGAGAAGTATGAATTTGATGAAACAGCCATTTTTGCAGAAAAATGTTATAAAGTATTTGATGAATTTCTACGCTGTGAAAGCTTTATTAAAGAGGAATACAAAGCATTCAGCCGGCTTCTGGCATCTAGGGGTGTGACAGCAATTAAGGAAATCGGTTTTAATCAATATTCCGGTTTCACTAAACTTCTGAAAGAATTTGAGGACAAGGGCGAGCTGATACATCGCGTGAATCTGGTATCCCAGGCGGTAGGATATCCTATGGATTATGAATATGCTGCTGAATGCCGTGATTTGTTTCAGGGGGATTTTGTTCGGTTCATGGGCTTTAATGTTATGGTAGATGGAGGAGCAGGTACCGAAATATGCTCTGGAAATGCAGATTTACTCGCTCCTTATGCAAATAATTCATCCACTAGTGGAGGTGTCGGTATTGATTATGAGGCATTGGAAAAAGCAGTTCTGAAAGCTGACAGTTTAGGTTTCCGATGCGCATTGCATGCGGAAGGCGATGCTGCAGTGCGTAAAACCATCGATCTGTTTGAAAAATGCATAAAAGTGAATGGTCCACGTAATGCAAGGCATGTAATTACAGATCTGGAATTGACGGACCCATCGGATTTAAAGCGAATGAAAGAGCTTGGGATTATTGCTACAAATTACGTCCAAATGATGTCCTGCCTCGGACCATTTGAAGATTTTTATGGCTACGACTGTGTAGGCGAAGAACGTATGGCTAACTATTGGAATTATAGAGGTATGATTGATAATGGCGTAGTAATGTGCTGTGGTACGGATATGCCGCTTACTGTACCTGACATTCCGATGTCGGTATATCTTACAGTGGGTCGTAGATTTCCGGAAGGTAAGCCTGCAGAGGGCGTCAACCCGGCAGCTGCAATTAAGATAGAAGAGATATTGAAGGCCTGGACTATCAACGGCCAATATTCCAACTTCAGAGAGAACGAATTGGGTACTCTGGAAGCTGGAAAACTGGCAGATATTGCTGTTCTGGACAGTAATATCTTTGATCTGCCCTTGGAAAAGATACCGGAAGTTAAGATTTCACTTACAATCTGTGATGGAAAAGTTGTATACGAAAAATAGTAGGAGAATTTCACAATGGAAAGTGTGCTCATTTTATTTTTCTGGGCTATTTGAGCTGCCTAACAGCAGCATGGAGGTGTTATTATGAAGGTAGCTGCAATTGGGGATAATTGCATCGATATGTATGAGAACTTAAATAAATTCTATGCGACCGGAAATGCAGTAGATTTTGCAGTAAATATGAAGAAGCTGGGGGTTGATACGGCAGTCATCAGTACAACCGGTAATGACAAATACGGAGAAATCATGATAGAAACCCTAGAATCACATGGAATTGATTTATCACACTTCAGGGTAAAAGAGGGAGCAACAGCCATTTCATATATGAATTTGGTCGGAAAAGAAAGAACCTATCTTGACTATATCGAAGGAGTAATGGAAAATGTACAATTTACACAGGAGGATATCGATTATGCAGCTTCCTGCGATCTAGTGCATTCTGCATTTTGGGGAAATGCACACATGCATCTGAAGGAAATTCATGACAAAGGAGCAAAGATATGCTTTGACTATGCCACGGAATATCAGGATCCCTTAGTAGAAGAGACAATTCCCTTTGTAGATTATGCATTTTTCTCGTTCGAAAAACGGACACCTGAGGTGGATGCTTTTCTGAAGGA
>JAQUYA010000066.1 GCA_028692055.1 Lachnospiraceae bacterium
ATTCCATTGTCGTTAATCGAAACTTATTTTCATATTTCCTCATATCAATCCGGCGACTGTATTCCACTCAATTTCTTCAAGCTGGCAGAAGGTACTGAATCAACGCACTTCGCAAGCTTTGCACCAATTGATTCTCCGGAACCAAACTTTCATTTATCCCAGTTCTTTGCACAGGGAATTATTGAAGATTAATTAATGCTCCTTATGGGCTGTTATAATCGTATAGCTGTATGCATTTACGGTTATGATACAGCCCTCAATTTTTACATACCAGTTTTTCCCATTCCTGGATATGACAGCATCAGGCGATTCTATCCTTGCCTTACACCAGTCTACTACCTTTTCTGTATCCAAAGAAAGATTTTTCTTAATCCGTACAACCCCCAGTTCCGTCGTATGCAGCCGTCCTATATTTTCGATTAATTCGTTCCTTTTATCCATTTTAATAACCATGCCTTTCTCTCAGACTGTGAAAATTTATTTTCACACTAATACTCCTTCACGCTTGCCATGTCACTGGATAATCCAAATGTTTGGGAAGCTTGGTATTTCGATTGCCTCTGGCTGCATTTACCTGTCCCTGTGACAGGAAAACGGCTTCGCCAAGGTCCGCATTACTGAAATTGGTGTCACGTGTATCAGCGCCTAGAAAAGTGGTACCCCTAAAATTACAGCCCTCAAAATCAGCTGCAATCAAAAGCTTTGTGTTCAAATCATATCCCTGCATATTCCTGTTCTTGAAATTCTTTCCCAGAAAATCCGTTGGACATTTTCTCTTATCTACCAGTAAATGATTTTGAAGCAGATTGCATACCTCTTTCAATAAACAATTAACCTCATCTCGATAACTTTCTATATCAGTCTTCAAAATATCACTTGGACTTTGTCTGCACATTTCCTCATTTCTCTTAATTAATCGGCTGATATCACTTTTTAGTGTTTTGGCTGGAATTAATGTTACTGCTTCTTTCAAAAAGTAACACATCTGGTGTAGCTGAATAACCACTAAAAAGACCTGAAATATTTCCTCTGCCTGTATTGGACTATCTCGCCAGGTCTGCCCAGCATAAATCACCTGTGTAACCTGCTGTCCTGCACCAAAACAATCATATCCTGTGCAGCCCCGCAGATTTCGTCTTTCAAGTTCTTCATGTATTTTACACCGATAATCTTTTTGTAAATTGTGACAGGGTTTTCCCGCCGTTTTATCTTCCGGAAATCCGTCTATTTTAGAGCAGAACAAGGCTACACAGCATAAGCCACTGCATTTTGCACAATCGGACTTCATACTCCGTGACATCTCAGTACCTTCCTCATGTATTTTAATCATCTTTATTCCCATCTGCAACCTTTGGTCGCGTACAATCATTTCATTATTTCAAGATTTCCTTCACCAAAGTTTCTACATGTATCTGCATCGTATCCAGACATGGCACAGGACTGACTTTATCATTTAGTAAAAGCGGCAGTTCTGTACACCCTAATACAATTGCTTCTATTTCATTTTCCTGTTTCATGCGAAGTATTATTTTTTGAAAATCCAGAAGTGTATCCGGCTTTACCACTCCAATTTCCAACTCGGATGAAATCTTATGATTAATATAATCCATTTCTTCTTCCAATGGCGTAATAATCTGAATGCCATTCTGGACAAATGGTTTCTTAAAGAAATCCTCTTTCATGGTAAAAATTGTTCCAAGCAAACCGATTTTCTTAAGTTTTCTATGTTCAGCCTCATTACAGGTTGCTTCAACAATGCTAATTAGTGGCACTGGGGATTGTTCGCTTAATCTGTCAAATACAATATGAGGTGTATTGGCTGTTAACGCTGCAAATTCAGCTCCGCCATTTACCAGATTATTGATTGCAGCCATGAGATAATCCGTTAACTTGTCATATTGTTTTTCTCCGCAAAACTTCAAAATATCAAAAACATTTACACTTTCAATTATCAGCGGAGGGAACATCTTTGTTTCCGCCCTTTTCTGCACTCCATATACAATGTCATGATAATATGGAACGGTAGATTCTGGTCCCATTCCACCCACTAAACCTAATTTTCTCATATAGAATCTCCCTGCATTTATTTATTATTTATTTTTCCTTCTAAAATAATGAATTTACCTCTTCTCATATTAATAACCATGCCTTTCTCTCAGCATGTGAAAATTTATTTTCACACTAACCACCTATGATAACTCCGATATTCCCATGTAATGTAACTCTTATCAATCCGCAGACTACGAGATGCAGTGGATAATAGGCATAGAAGAACCACTTCATTCCCTTCCAGTTACCTCGTTTTCCATTGTACGATTTGAGTAGTGGAATGGTAAGTGCTGTGAAAAGCTGCAGAATACCATAAACTGGATCTATAAAAATCGCATAGATTATGGCATACATTGCCACAAAAGTCATCATACCCGTCATCTGCCGTTTGAAATTCCCCTGATTCCAGCCTATCTGAAGTATTGCCATTACCGCGATACAGCTCCAGTCTGAGCAGAACGTAATCACACAAATTCCGATAATCAATCCTGTCTTCTGCCACTGTTTGATTGTCTGCTGATCACAAAGCCACAACCCCACAAGTCCCCATGCAAGTGACCAGATAACCGATGTCTGATTAAATATAGTCGTCTGAAATGGCAGGAACGGAATACCAAATGCAAAATTATAGGCGAAGTGTGATATGATTGAGAAAACAAATAACCTTACCGCATAACCTTTTATACTATGGGTATACCGATACCCCTCCGCGATGCAGAACCAGAGAATAGGTGCTGCAAGTCGTCCTATGATATGCAAAACGAGAATCCACCAGACCTTTGAATATCCTGGAAATACAACACTTGTTACATGGTCTATTGTCATTGCCGTTATTGCTATCATTTTTAATTGATTGGAATTTAATCCTTTTATTCCAGTCTTTTCTTCTCTTTCTCCTACGTTCGCCATTCCTTACTCCCCTTTTCACACACTATCTACATATTTTTGTTCCTGCATGCACTTTTCATATAGAACATGTGTTACATATCATTATAGTAAGTATAAGCTTCTCTTTTTTACTATTCAATTACTTTTACAAATATTTTTTAACCCGAAATCTGGTTTGTGAAAAAATATTATTGCATTAAAAAAGTCCTCTTAACAAGGAGGACTTTTTTAGCTTTTTACCAATTGCTGTTTTCAGGTTCTTGATTATGCAGTAACTACCTTACCAGCTTTGATAATCGTGTGAATATTCAGGTTTTCATCTAACAGTACAATATCAGCAGCCTTTCCCGCTTCCAGACTGCCGTATTGTTTGTCAATACCAATGGCCTTTGCCGGATTAATCGTTGCACAGCGTACTGCACTTTCCAATGGAATGCCCATCTTTTGAACAGCTACACGAATACAATCCATTAAGTTGGTTGCAGAACCTGCTATATTACCGCCTTCTGTAAGTGTTGCAGTATGTCCAACTACGGTAACTGCCTGTCCACCCAATGAATATTGTCCATCTTTCATGCCTGTTGCCATCATCGAATCACTAATCATAATGATACGTCTGTCCCCAAACATTTTGAACGTTGCACGAACCGTTGATGGATGACAGTGAATTCCGTCTGTAATTAATTCTACCGTAACATCTTCCCGGTCGAGTGCTGCACCAATAACGCCCGGTGCACGATGTGAAAATGGCAGCATTGCATTATAGAGATGAGTTACTTCTCTTGCTCCATTCATAAATGCTTTCATTGCAATTTCATAATCTGCGGTAGTATGTGCCACAGAAACGCGTACCTTATCAGCTACTTTTTCGATACATTCCATTGCACCATCTACTTCCGGAGCAATATCCAGAAGCTTAATTAATCCTTCTGCTTTTTCCTGCAGCCGCAGGAACATATTAGCATCTGGTTTATGAATATAAGTAGGATTCTGCGCACCCTTCTTCTCATAAGAAATGAAAGGTCCTTCCATATTTATACCTACAAGTGCAGCACCCTTTGCTGCGGCATCGCTCTTTCTATAATTTGCTGCACATGCAAAAATGGCAGCTAACTGTTCTTCTGAGAAAGTCATGGATGCCGGACAAATTGTTGTTACACCATTGGCTAACTCATAGGCTGCCATATGTGCGATAGCTTCTGTGGTTCCATCACAGAAATCATAACCCACACAACCATGAAAATGAATATCCGTAAGCCCCGGAATTGCCAACAGGCCTGTTGCATCAATTACCTCTTCCCCTGTCTCTATCTTCTCTTCTACTGCAGTGATAACGCCATCGACATATTGAATATCACCCGCTTTAAAACCCTCTTCGGTATCAAATACCTTTGCACCTTTTATTATCATTTTACAACTCCTATCCGCGATCCTAAGCCGCCTTTCACTTCCTGTTGTTTCTAAATCAAGGATAATGCTGCTTTATCTCCAACTATACATACATCATTATGCATTTGAAGAATCGATGCAGGAACTTTTGGTGTAACAGGTCCAAAGAACGCTTCTTTTATAATTTTTGCTTTATCTTCACCACTAACTACGATAACTACTTTCTTTGCCTGCATAATTGTCTTGATACCCATTGTAAATGCATGACGTGGCACATCATTTTCATTTTCAAATAATCTTGCATTTGCTTTGATGGTACTCTCTGCCAATTCTACAAGATGTGTTTCTTTCTCAAATACTTCGGCTGGTTCATTAAATCCAATATGTCCATTGTGTCCAATGCCAAGTAACTGCAAATCAACACCACCGCAGCTTTGAATTACCTTATTGTAGCGTTCGCATTCTTCTTCCACATTCTTTGCCAGACCATTTGGCAAATTGGTATGTGCCTGGTCGATATTTACATGTTTAAATAAATTTTCATTCATAAAGTAATAGTAGCTTTGGCTGTCCTCATGAGAAAGTCCCTGATATTCATCCAGGTTTACTGTTGATACCTGGCTAAAATCCAAATCTCCTTTTTCATACCAGTCAATTAATTGTTTGTAAGTACCAATTGGTGAAGAACCTGTTGCAAGACCTAACACGCAGTCCGGCTTCGTAATAACCTGTGCAGCTATAATATTCGCAGCCTTTCTACTCATTTCATCGTAATTCTCTCCACAATAAATTCTTAACATATTCTTTTCCTCCGTTTTCTTTTCCACTTATTCGTTTTATTATACATCAATCCATATTTAATTTATATTGCTAGTTTTGTTTTTATTTGTATTTATCTAATTATTTTACTCCAGCTATTTTCTTTATGCTTTATCCAATTCTTTCTATTCTTTATACTATCTATAGTTAAAGTATTCAACAAACGTAACGTGATTCAATGTTTCAATTTCGTTTAAATATCTTTGATTTCCAAGTTTATTCTGGTATACACCGGCTGCATCAATAAAGATATCTTCCTCTCCGATTTTCACATAAGTCATCGCATATGCACTTCGATTATTCCACAATCCGCTTACTACATGGGAAGGTATCCCCGCCCGATTGCAAAGCGCCGTGAGTACTTTTACATATCCAGCAGTTGTAGCCTGTTTTTCTACAACGCAGGCCTCATTACCACATACATAATAATCGCTTAGAAGCTTTTCCATGGTTGTGATTTTTGTACTTCCCTGACTCACATTTGTTTCCCGGGTCAGATTATCTGTCATCCATTGCAGAAAATAGTCTATAGTATCCTTCACACCATAATTCTGTGGGATACCTGCTACTACCTCATCTAAAATTTTGTCTGTCTGTTCTATCTGTTCATTAATCCTGTTGACCTTCTCTGCATCATTCCTTGCAAGTGCCGGTAAAATTTTATCCAGATTTGTCACATAATCCGAATCGTCCATACGACCGCTTTGGTTAATTCCCTCCGCACAGGATAGAAATAAGATACACTGCGTAATACACTCTTTATCTGCTTCGTCCTTCTTTGCATTCTTATAATCTACATATTGGTTATCCTTCGTCATGGGAATCTCTAAGAAACCGTAAAAATAGTTTTGACCCGAATAGTCAATTGCATTGCAAAGGCGAATATATTCCTGCACTGAAATAGGCTCATCAAAGGAAATCAGACCTCCCTCCAGATTATCCAGGTGTTCGGTAACCATCTGGTAGGCAGATAATTCTTTTTCATTTAACTGTTCCTTGTAAAATTCGTTTTTTACTATTTCCTTATTTCTAGCTGGATTAGCTAATTTGGTTTCTGTTGATTTGCTCAATATCTGATTGCGCTGCCATGTCGCTGCACTAAAGATAACAATTAGTACCAATATGGTTATGAGAAGTCCTTTTCTGTGTTTACTTATCAATTCTTTCATGCATCTTACCTCCAGATAACTATATTTACTACCTCGTATTACATTAAAAAGGGATACCAGTAAATCAGCATCCCTTTTTGTGTTCCCCAGACGCATTATCTACTACGTCCTGGTGCCTGGTGACAATTTGTTTTAATATTATTTACATAATTTTTTGAATTCATCAGCCACAAACTGTACCTGTGTTCCTATGATAACCTGTACGCTTGTTTTGCTTGGACGAATAACGCCTGCTGCACCAGCAGCTTTAATTGCTTTTTCATCAACTTTTGTATAATCTGCAATTTCAAGACGAAGTCTTGTTACACAGTTATCAACTGATTTCACATTTTCTTTACCGCCGATACCAGCTAATACTGCTGCTGCAACTTCTGTAAAGTTATCATTTTTTAAAGTAATTGTTTTTTCAGCTTCATCATCATCTTCTCTACCTGGTGTCTTTAAGTTGAATTTTGTAATTACAATACGGAATACTATGTAATAAACAACTGCAAATGCAAGACCTACAGGAATCATTAACAATGGATTCAATGCCATTGGAGCCTTAAAGCTCAATACATAATCGACAAGACCTGCACTAAAGTTAAATCCAACTCTGATTGGCAATGCTGCTACTATAAATCCAGAAACACCTGCTAATAAAGCGTGTACTGCATAAAGTCCAGGAGCTAAGAACATAAATGAGAATTCAAGAGGTTCTGTAACACCTGTGAAGAATGCGGATAATGCACCTGACATAAGAAGTCCGGCTGCAATCGTTTTCTTCTCTGGTTTTGCTGTATGATACATTGCAAGAGCTGCTGCTGGAAGACCAAACATCATAACTGGGAAGAATCCAGCCATATACATACCAGTAACACCTAATGTACCTTCGCCTGCCCAGAAGTTTCCAAGGTCATTGATACCTGCAACGTCGAACCAGAATACAGAGTTCAATGCGTGGTGAAGACCAAATGGAATTAATAATCTGTTAAAGAATGCGTAGATACCTGCTCCAAGAGCTCCTGTTGAAACGATTGCTTCACCAAAGCTTACCAGTGCGGAGTAAATAACCGGCCATACAAAGAATAAAATCAAAGATGCTATAATGGACATACCTGCGGTAACAATTGCTACACAACGTTTTCCACTAAAGAATCCCAATGCATCTGGAAGTCTGGTGTTTTTAAATCTGTTGTAACAGGTTGCACCAATTAAACCAGATACGATACCTGTAAACTGTGTTCCGATTTTACCAAATGCAGCATTTACTTCTGCTACATCAATACTCTTGAAGAATGCAACAGAACCTGGTGCTAATAAAGTTGTAATCATTAACCATGATACCAAACCAGCAAGACCTGCTGTTCCATCGTTATCATCTGCCATACCGACAGCAACACCGATTGCAAAAAGGATAGCCATATTATCAATTAAGGCACCTCCTGCTTTTAATAAAAATGCTGCGATAACGCTGTTAGCGCCCCAGCCTGTAGGGTCGATCCAATAACCGACACCCATTAAAATACTTGCGACCGGCAGACATGCTACTGGTAACATTAAAGCTTTTCCTAACCTTTGAAGATACTTCATCATAACTTTTTTCTCCTTCCTTTTCTCTTTTCCTTTTTTTGTTTTATAGAAACCCTTTTATTGGTTTTTATACACTTCTACCGAACAAGCTGTACTACGACTTCCTGATTGGTAACCATCTGGTTATCCGGTTTTTTAATTTCTTTATAATCATCTGTATTGCATATCACCATAAATACTGTTGGGTCATAGCCCGCTTCCATCACTTTGGCTTTATCAAATTCAATTAGCAAATCACCTTTTTTTATTTTTGCACCATCTTCTACAAAGGTAGAATAGAATTGACCTTTTAGCTGCACGGTATCAATTCCCACATGTATAAGTACTTCGCCACCCTCTTTTGTATTAATGGTAATTGCATGCTTCGTTTCAAATACACTTCCAACCGTTCCGTCTACCGGAGATACAATTTTATTCTCTGTAGGTATGATTGCAATTGCCTTTCCTAATAGCTCCTCAGCAAAAGTCGGATCCTTTGCCTCCTGTATTGGTATCTCTTGTCCGGCTATTGGTGCATATAATGCTTCGCCTTCCTGTTTGCTCAATTTTTTCTTTAATGCTTCAAACATTTATCCTGCTCCCTTCTATGTTCTTCTTTACTTATTTTCTTTTTTGCCTATTATTCATCCTTTGTGTCCGGCTGTATTCTCTTTATATGTACTGTAAGATATGCCAGTTCCTCTTTCGGTAACACATACTCATATTTTTCTTTTATAAATTCCGCAATTTTATTTGCACAATTATATTCTTTTGGATAAAGTGACGTAATCATATTTGCAAATTCTTCCTCGTTATTATTTAATAACTGACCTGCAAAAAGTCTTTGTACCATGAATTTCATATGTGTTACAAATCTACAGTAATGTAAGCTCTTTTCATCTATATCACTGTTCATATCTCCTCTTACAATTTCCAATACTTCTCTTATCAAGCTGGTTATATGCATGGTATCTGACATATCCGTATTAAATTCTGCATTTACCAGATGCAGGGCAATGGTCGCTGCCTCATCTTCTGTTGCTTTCACGCCTAATTTGTTTTCAATCAATGCGGTTGCATATTCCCCAATCAGATATTCACTTGGATAAAAAGTCTTTACTTCTATCAACAGTGGGTTGGAAAACAGCATTCCCTGCTTTGCACGTTCCACAGAAAAATTAATATGGTCAGTTAATGTAATATAAATGCTTTCATTTATTCTTCTTGTAATGACGCTTTTCGCATAATCTATAATTTCACTGGATACCGTAATGTGTTCAAGGGGAATACTCTCAATCAATGTTTTAAATCGTTCCAACTGATCAGCTTCTTCAAGTACATATACTTTTTCTATCTGTGCTTCATTAATGATCTGTCCGGGTTTTTTCTGAAATCCAAGTCCTCTCCCCATAACAATAATCTCTACACCATGTTCATTTATGGCATATACAATATTATTATTGATAATTTTATGTATCTGCATTTTAATCCCCATCTGTCTGCCCTGGCAGACGCTCAAATCAAAATATGAAATGCCTCAAACACTCCAAAAAAAAATAAAAAAACCAAACTTCAAAAAATATCTATTTTTTGAAATTCGGTTTTGCCTGCTTACCAGTAACAATCCTGTTATTATTAACTTCTCTGTCTTCGTTAATCCTAGAATAGCAAATTGTACACAAGATGTCAACAATTAAGTTTCCATTTGTACAACATGTATGATTCCATTTGTACAACATGTATGTTTATTTTTGTATTTTTGTGTATTTTTTCCTGTTTTTTTGTCCCTTTTGTCCAATATCTATTATATATCCAACTCTACAGGCACAAAGCATCACGCTTTCATTTTGGAATCAAATATCAGACTTGCCAGATAGCCAAATATCAGTGCTGCACTTGTGCCCACTGCTCCAGCTTTAAATCCTCCTTGAAAAAGCCCTAAAAATCCTACTTTATCCACTGCCTCTTTTACGCCCTTCATCAATACATTTCCAAATCCCAGTAAGGGCACGCTTGCCCCAGCTCCTGCATATTCCTGAAATGGTTCATACCAGCCAAACATACTGATAACTGCTCCAAGACAAACCAAAAGTACCATAATTCTTCCTGGCATCATCTTTGTCTTTTCCATCAAAATCTGTACCAATGCACAAATCAGTCCGCCTACCCAAAAAGCATTTATATAGTCCATTTTATACCACCTTTCCAAATTAAAAGATAGTACTAGTATTTTCTAATTTCAAATTTCTATGCATTAATTTTTTTCTTTCTATCCGGAAGCTGAGTCAAAACAATTGCGGTAAATACCAATGCGCATCCACCCAGTTCAATTGCGGATAAATGCTGGTTCAGTAATACCCAGCCAGCTAGTGTCGCAATCACCGATTCCAGACTCATAATCAGAGACGCTACTGTAGGGTCTGTATTTCTCTGCGCCACTACCTGAAGTGTATAAGCTACTCCACTTGACATAACACCTGCATAAAGTATCGGAATACCTGCTGCCACAATACCTCCCCAGGAAGGTGTTTCAAAAATCACCGCGCAGACACCACAAATCACTGCGCATGTAAAAAACTGAACACAGGATATTTTTACTGGGTCTGCTTTGGGTGAGAAATAATCCACCAGCAGTATCTGAATGGAAAAAAGAAACGCACAAAGCAATACAAAAGCATCTCCACGACTAAACTTCAGACTCTCTGTCATGCAAATCATATATAAGCCGAACATGGCAATCAATGCACTAATCCATACTTTTAGCGGTACTTTCTTTTTTACAAACAGGCCCAGGAAAGGAACTATAATAATATAGAGAGTGGTAATAAACCCAGCTTTTCCAACGGAAGTGTACTGTATTCCGTACTGCTGTGCCATACTCGCTGTTGCAAGTGCTGTTCCACAACAGATACCTGCTGCAAGAGTTACTATCCGCTGTTCTTTTTTTGCTTTCTCAATTATTATCTTTTCGGTAGTATTTCCTTCTGTCTTTAAAATATCAGCATACTTTCTTTCCGTTGGTGTCATGTCCTCGTAATGTTTTTCCACCTGCTTTTTTCGACTCTTATCCATGACTAAAATAACTGGTATCAACACCACACCACCAATTAGAAATCGAGAAAAGGCAAAGGTACATGGACCTATATAGTCCATTCCTACACTTTGGGCAACAAAAGCCACGCCCCAGATACAGGCAGTTAATAAAAGCAGGAAATTGCTTATCATTCGTTTTTTCTTTCTATCCATGTAAATACTATCATGCGTTTTATTCATTTGTCCTCTCATTTCTGTATCATTTCTGCAATTTTTGCTACGATATCTCTAATCGATGCCTTCTCACAGTCGATTGTAAGATGTGCATATCTTTCATAAAGTGGGATTCTTTCTTCATAGAGGTCCTTTAAGGTCTGTCCTTCCTTTACCGTTACCCCACGCTTATTCAAATCTCCCAGTCTTTCCTTAATAGACTCAAAGGAAAGCTGTAAATACACCACGGTTCCGATCTTTTGCAAATGCTCCATCGCTTCTGCTCCATAAACCGCACTTCCCCCAGTAGCAAGTACGCATCTTTCCTCCTGTACGGAAGCATTTACATCATTCTCCACCTTCCAGAATCCCTCAATACCCCGCTCTTCAATAATCTCATGCAGAAGTTTTCCGTATTGATCCTGAATCAAAATATCCGAATCAATAAAATGATAACCCATATTTTTGGCAAGCACCACACCTACCGTACTCTTTCCCGATCCCGGCATACCGATTAAAATAACATTCTGTCTATTCATAGCCCGCTCCTGTCTGTAAAGTTTCCTGATACTCAAAGAAAAAGGCGACTGGTAAAAGCTAGTCGCCTTTTTCTTAATAAATATACTTAACCTAAATATGCAATTACTTCAACTTCACACAATACATCCTTTGGTAATTGTTTTACTGCTACACAGCTTCTTGCTGGTTTTTCTGTAAAATATCTGCCATACACCTCATTAAATGCTGCAAAATCTGCCATATCAGCTAAAAAGCAGGTTGTCTTAACCACCTTAGTATAATCAGTTCCAGCTTCGGTTAACACTTCACCAATGTTTTTCATGACCTGCTCTGTCTGGTCTTTAATTCCTTCTGTTTCTACATTTCCGGTCGACGGATTAATGGGTATTTGTCCAGAAGCAAATAACATTTTATCTGCGATAATTGCCTGTGAATACGGTCCGATAGCCGCTGGTGCCTTCGTTGTACTTACTTTCTTTAGCATAATCATTCCCTTGCCTTTCTCATAAACTCCTCGTGTCTGCTTCAAAAGCTCTCATTCGAATATATTGTACTCCACGAATGCATTATTTTCAATTTATTTATCAAGATTATTCATCGAAAACCACCGTCACATAAAATCCACGGTCATTCTCCTTGATTTCCTTTACCACTCCACTACGCGATTTAAGCTGTTCCCGAAATGGATAGTTTCCAGACATAGCAAGTGAGGGATCGATTACATAATAGTAATTACTCGGCAATACGCCCTCCGTAACAGTCACTTCCTGTCCAGTTTCAAGCAGTCCATGCCGCTCCATTTTAAATTCCATTTCACGCATATGTATCACCCTTTTCCTAGTATTTGTATTCTTTGTTTATATTCTTTATTTATCTTTTTTACTTATATTGTTTTATATAATCATTTTCTTTTATTACAAGTATAATTTACTTGTTTTTCCTTTGCAACTTTTACATTTTGGGGCGGGAAGTTCCAGATACATGGCATTTAACAGTTCTGTCATCAGCTCTGTATTCTCGACATCGTCTACCACAATCATTTGCGTCTTTGAGCCTTCGTATGGATATGCTCTTTCCGCCTCTGGCAGCAATCGAAGTGCTGACTCCGTTGGTTTTAAAAGCAGGGAGTTATCGCATATATCACCTATCAATTTTTCATTAAAATACACACAATATTCGCCCATCATCCTTCGAGTAGTAACGTTCCCCACCCGCCGCAGGCACTCTGCTATATAATCGTGAAATTCTTTTGTTGTAGCCATTTTTTACCCTTTCTGACTGCTTCCCGCAGTCTTAAATCTACTTTTTCTTAATGGGATGGCGAATCACTGTTTTCCACTTGGCAGGGTCTACTTTTCTCGCATCCGACATATAAATTTCATGATGAAGCCTCGTATCTGAAAAATCAGTCTGAAATCCATTTTGCTCCAGGTATTCATTCATCTTGCTTACTGTTTCCGGTTCATTATCAAATGGCCCAATATGCATAATCTGCACACATAAGTTCTCTTCTATTGATAAAAACTCTGCGACAGAACAATCCAATTTTTTCTTATTCGTTGCCATCTTTACTGCCCATGCAAAATCTTTCTCCTTAATAAAGTCTGGTAAACGAATGACTGAAATCCAGTGAAAGGTTGATTTAGCCGAATAGTCCACACCATCGATATCCACCTGCCACCAGAATCCCTCCAAAGGAGGTACGACATATTCATAAAATCCCTCAATCTGATACTCCGTCTTGTAACTCATCTTCAAAGTATATGCCACCGCATATAGCACGCTAATCGCCCGCTGATATGCTCCACCTTCTTCATTTGGATTTCCGGCACCCCTGACAGCTATATAATTTGCCTTCGGTACCATCACAATTTCCGGCTTATTCTTCGGCATATAAAATTCCCTATACTCTTTCTTAAAATCAAATGCCATCTAACAGTTTTCTCCTTTTATTTTACAGGGTTCTCCTCGTAAAACCTCCCTTTATAAAAATTTTCGTTTCCAAGTTCTCTCGCTGTTAATCGAAACATGACACAACCATCCGGGCACACAATGTCTTTGACAAACTTTCCACTGCCACCCACATTTTCCAGGTTCCCTCCGCTTCGTATCGCCTCCATGGCTGGAAACATCATCATCATTACTTTCGAACAAATTCCCTGACCCTCCGCATTTACAGGGCATCCATAGGTACAGGTATATTTGTCTCCGATTTCCTCGCCATTCCTGCAATAATGCTCCGTATGGTCACCTCGTAAAAATCCCGTTACTTCAATTTCAAATTCATATTCTTCATCATACCATTTTTTCATATCTGCTCCTATTCTTTCGCTTTTGCGATATTTTAATTTACAAAAGAACCAATTTCAATTAAATTTCCTTCCGGATCTGCGATATAACAGGTTCTCTGTCCCCAGGGTTCCGTAGTTGGCGGTAAAACACTTTCGGCGCCTGACGCTGTAACAAGTTCATATGTACGATCAACAGCCGCATAATTTTCCACGCCAAGGGCAATCTCATAATGACCGTTGATTCCTGTACAATAGGAAAATTTTCTTCCTGTCATTTTTTCAAAATCACTTTTCCGATAAAGTAGGAACAGCGTTCCATCCTTTTCCAAATAAACATTTGAGGTGTTTTCCTCTTCTTTAATTTCAAAACCAAGTACATCCCTGTAAAATCGAACCATCACAGCCATATCATCAACCATGATTCCCATTCCCTCTAATCTCATTACTGACTAATCCTCCTTATACCTTTCAATCATTCTTTTTGCTTTATTAAGAAGTTCATCACGTATAAACTTAGGCTCCATGACCTTTACCTGATCTCCAAAAGTCAGTAGCCAGGAAACCAGGTTATCCTTATCCGTATAATTTTCACAGAAAAAAAGCTGTCCACTCTCCATTTCCTTAAAACAATGTGTTCCAAATTCTTCCACCAGACGCCACTTTGCTTTAGGATGGAACAATGCCTGCACCTCGATTCCTCCTGGAAATATCCTTTGATTGGACAAATCCGGCATGGGAACCTCCCGCAGTTCAAAGTTTGTCGTATTTACTCTTATCTGATCCATACGATTTAACTTGAACAGGCGAAAATCTTTTCTCTCAAGGCACCAGCCCCACATATACCAGCTTGACCATTTGAAAATCAGATAATATGGTTCCACCCTGCGGACACTATCCCCCCTTGGTGCGAAATAAGCAAATGAAATATGTCTTCTTTCTTCAATCGCCGCCTGAATCAATGCGATTTTTGATGAAATAAAAGCCTTATTCCAAGAAGAAAGGTCAATCAAAATGGAATCCCGTCCACTGATAAATTCAGAGGAACCCGTCTTAATCTTTTCCATGAGCTGTGCATAATAATGGCTTCCGCTTATACTATCAAGGCTTCTAAGTCCCGCCATAATTACCTGCATATCTTTTGACGTAAGAAGTGTTCTATCCATCCGGAATCCATCCATTATCCGAATTCCGCCACCAGCTCCCTGCACGGTCTGTATCGGTATGCCCGCTTCACAAAGCGCTTCAATATCTCTGTTAATTGTTCTTCTGGATACCTCAAACTTCTCAGCCAGCTTAGGGGCTGTGGAACCTTCCTGCTGCAAAAGTACTGAGAGAATCCCAATCAATCTGTCTATCTTCATCTGAACTCCTTATATCTATCTTATCAAGCCAAACACGACAACTATCTGTCATGTTTATTTTAACACTACAAATAAAATTATGAAAGAAAACTTTAATTTTGTGCATTGATAATAAGTGGCTGCACGGGAGGATGTGGAACGTTTCAGGCAGCGTGGGAAGTCCCGTCTGTTTGCTTCCTG
>JAQUYA010000004.1 GCA_028692055.1 Lachnospiraceae bacterium
TTATTTCTGAAATTCTTTTTAGAATTTTCAGGGTTGCATTACTGTTTAGGAATCAATTTCCTAGAAATCAAAAGCTTTCTTTTCTTTCGTCTTTACTTGCTTTTTATTTCCTTTTCAAGGTTCGTTTTGTCTTGGATTTTACTCTTTCGACCTGTGTGCTTTGTTTGACAAGCAACTATGATAGAATATCATGTCTGTATGTCATTGTCAACACTTTTTTTAATTTCTTTTTTCATCATCTTTCGAGCTCTTTTTATCTCTCTGACGCGAAATTTATTGTATCATTAAAACAATTATATTGTCAACGACTTTTTCTAATTATTTTCAACATTTTTTTCACACATTTATACAAGCCTGTACAAAACCCGTAAACAGGATGTTTTCTATATTTTACTTCTATCTATTTATGATACAGTTATATTTTTCCTAAATTGTTTGACAAAAAAGAAAATTCATTTTTATCTATTCTTATTGTAATTTTGTACTTGCCATTTGATCGTTTAATCTCATATGTAAATCCAGAGATTGTACTTCTTCCTGTGACTCTTCTTCTTTGATTTCCGTAACCAGCACCACTTCTCTTGATTCATCTGCTGTGAGTGTGTCCTTAAAGGTAGAAAGGTCATCTAATAATAATGTCGTCAATGCATTATTGTTATCATTCCCATTTACACTAATTCTAAATAATGGATATTGATATAAAATATCAATGTCCTGATCTTCTGTACTATGATTTTGCATTGTAAACTTTGCTACCAGGAGCTTATTGCCAGCTGTTGCATCCATAGCAAAAAAAGTATCATCACTGGTATCATGTGGGTAAGAATCACAAATTTCATAACTCTGATAGGTAATAGTAACATTTGACAAACCTAAGAACTGTGCAATATCTGCATTTTCGGTTACCACACTTTCACTTTTTCCAGCGGTACTTGTATCAGATGTTTCCTCATTTTTCTTTTCAGCTTCCTTGGCTTCTGCTTCCCGTTGGCGCTGCCTTGCCAATTTTGCATCTGCCTTTTCGATTTCTTCCTGTGTAGCAATTCCAGTATCATAATTTTTATTATTTGCCAATACGATGTTCGCAGCGTATTGTGCGACCAAACTGGTTTCTTCCTCTGTCATATCTGGGATAGTCGCAGTCTGACATCCTGTCAGGCATATAATTGCACTTACCGTAATTATCGCTATCTTTCTTCTATTATTCACCGCGACTCCTCCTTGATTCGTGTTCCCTGTAAATAGCTCTACACTTCGCGAACAGACTTATTTATAAATAATCGCTGTTAAAAGTTCTTCTATTTTTTATATTAACATTATTTAGTATCTAATTCAAACCAAAATTCTACGCCGTCCTTATAATTAATAACACCATATTCCTGATTTATAGAATCCATAATTGCTTTTACAATAGAAAGGCCTACCCCACTGCCACCATATTCTCTCGTTCTCGCCTTGTCAACCTTATAAAATTTTTCCCATAAATGTGGTAAGCTTTGCTCTGGTATCGGATCTCCTGTATTAAATACGGATATCCTTACTTTGTTGTCTTTCTGAACCATTTTTATTTTAACAGACTTTTCTTCCGTACAGTGATTGATGGCATTACTTACATAGTTGCGAAATACTTCTTCTATCTTAAATTCATCTGCCCAGACATAAACCGGTTCAGACATTTCCTGCAAATCTACTGTTATTTCATTTTGTTTTAATAATATCGCCACAGATTGTATAGTATTTCGAATCAAATCTGTCAGGTTAAATCTCTCCATCATAACTGCATCATTTCCGGATTCAAGCTGACTAAGCGTCATAATATTCTTTACCATCACATTCATCTTGTTTGCCTCATCCATAATTACTTCGCAATAAAAATCCCTGCTTTCCGAATCATCGTTGATTCCCTCTTTCAAGCCTTCCGCGTAGCCTTGGATTAATGCAATCGGAGTCTTTAGCTCATGCGATACATTGGAAATGAACTCCCGCCGCATTTCATCAATTCGATTTTTCTGTTCAATGTCTTTTTGTAACTCAATGTTGGCTGTCTTCAATTCCGAAATTGTGCTTTCCAGTTTCTCCGATAGCTGATTCATATGTTCGCCAAGCAGTGCTACCTCATTTTTACTATTACCTGAATATTTTACCTCAAAATCCAGATTTGTCATTCTCTTCGAAATATCCGTTAATTCCAGAATTGGTTTCGTAACTCTGTTGGACACATAAATAATAACGATTGCTCCAATCAATGCTGCAATGATACCGCCATATGCCAGAAACTGGTTTGCAATTGACACACTATCCCGAATTCCTTCTATGGGAATACGGAATAAAAACAGATTTCCATTGTCCAGAATACCCCACATTTCCATATACTCTGTTTGCGTTCTAAAATCTGTGGTTATTTCAATCATATAATTTTCTTCTTCAATTAATATATTTTGTTTTCTATTTTTATTTCCGAAAAACTTATCCAGTAATTGTCTGGTTAATAGTTCTGTATCATTATTCGAGCTTTTGATTGTTTCTGAATCCGCATCAATGACTACCATATTAATATTATATTTACCGCAAATCTTTTGCAGCTCAATATCAAATTCATCGGAACGAATATCACCGTTGCTCGATGCCGCATTTATTCTTTCATATGCATTGAATAATACCTGCTGCCTCTTTTCCACATAAAACTTTTCCAAAAAGGTGGTATTAATAAACCAGCACAATAAAATTGTGCCGGCCATTAATAGTATAAATATAATTGCAAATTGTCTTTTCAAAGAATGTTTCATCATTTTCCCAGTCTGCGTAAATCGCTATATTATATGCCTTTTATTTACATTATTATTCAAATTTGTATCCCATTCCCCAAATAGTTTTTATCGTTTCCCCTTTTTCACCCATTTTACTTCTGAGTTTTTTGACATGAGTGTCTATGGTTCTGGCATCACCAAAATAATCATAATTCCATACACTATTTAAGATTTTTTCCCTTGATAATGCAATTCCTCTGTTTTCCATAAAATAGGTCAGTAATTCAAATTCTTTGTAACTTAACTCGATCTGTTCCCCCTCTATGGTAACTACATGTGCGGCTTTATTAATAGTAATTCCATTAAATTCTAAAAATTCGTCTTCTTCCACCTGAATACTTCTCTTAAGCACCGCTTCTACCCGGGCAACTAATATTTTAGGGCTAAACGGCTTGGTAATATATTCATCCACTCCCATTTCAAATCCCTGTAATTCATCTCGCTCTTCCGATTTAGCAGTCAGCATAATAATCGGCACTTTGGAGTAATTACGTATTTCCCTGCATACTTCCATACCATTCATCTTCGGCATCATAACATCTAATATAATAAGTGCAATATCTTTTATTTGGAAAAATATATCTAACGCCTGACTTCCGTCTTCTGCCTCTATTACTTCATAATCGCTTTTCACCAGGAAGTCCTTTACTAACTTACGCATTCTGCTTTCATCGTCAACCACTAATATTTTCAGCTTGTCCATTTACTAATTCCCTTCCTTTTCACAAAGAGTGTTCCAATTCATTTTACTCATTATATAAAAGAATTATGTTAAAACTGTGAATTTTAGCATTTATTCTGATAATTCAAACGCTTTTTCCTTTTCACGTACTATTTTTTCCCGTTCCGTAAGTTGCTGTTCCCACGCAGAATATTTATTAACAATTGCATTTTCATAATTCAGTATATTGGGATTTTCACTGGCTAATGTAATGATAAACATTACAACCACGGCAATTATCAGCGCAGCATTTACAATTATGGATTTGCGTAATCGTACTTCTGCCGGTTCTTTCTTAGGAGCCTGTGGCTTGATTCTCTGACGGGCAGGTGAAGCCGCCTCACGCATTGCATTTGTATAATTCATAAAAAGTGGAATGCTTCTTATTTCTTTTCCTTCTACGGGATGTTCCTGCAAATACTTTTGTAAGGAATGTAAATACGTATATCCTATTGGGGTTTTAAATACTCTGTTTTGAATTGCTTTATCATAAATCATGCAGACTTGTATTGGATTATCATAATCCATTCTGCTCTCCAATAATCTTATCTTATCCAATTCGTTTTTTGCTGTTTCTACATCCTTTATACTACTGAACTGGAATCCATCTACAATAAACTCTTCGCGTTCCTGCATACTCTGTAACCACGCCTTTCCGAAAATCTACTATTTGTTTTCATTATAACTCATTGTAAAAAAATAGAGAAGTGGAAGATTTGTTATTGTTTTCAACTACAACGAGTTGCGTAATAGGAATGGTCAACACATTTTTTATATTATCGTCCTGTTAAAACTTTCACAGGACTCATCTCATTCTAAAGAAAAATCACTATTTACATAATGCAAATATACTACACTTCATTTATTCCATCTAGACAATACTTCCATATCCACTCCGACAGTTCATCACTATCATTAGATTCATAATAATCTACCAGCATCTGTTTAAATGTACCATCTAATTTTACTGGAACATTAAAAATACCAACACCATTTTCAATTAAAATTTTATTGATTACAAAACTGCCTACCCGTTTATTTCCATCTTTAAAAGGCTGGCATCTCATTATCCATAAGCCCATCTTAATTGCTCGCTCTGTTACATTTTCACATTCATATATTTGGCTTATATGGTTTAATATATTTTCCGGTTTTGGCAACTCTGGGCGCCATCTGGTTCCACTGATAATTACCTCATTGCTTCTCCATTTACCAAGATACTGATAAGAAACATCAAATCTGGCAATCAATTCATGTATTTCTTCCAAAAAAATCAAATCAATTTTTTTATCAAGATTATTCAATATATCCTGTGTTTGTGCAAAAGTTACCGCGATTCCTTCCAAATTTGCCTGTTGATAAATGGAATCTACGATGATTCTTCTTGCAAAAAATATATTATCTTCTACTGTCATTTGGTAGCGATTTTTCATGGTAACACCTCTTTCACTATTATACAAAAACCGATATTCTGCATAACCATGCAAAATATCGGTTTCAAAAAATGGAGTAGACGGGAGTCGAACCCGTGTCCGAAGCCCCTTCCACTGTACTTCTACAAGCTTAGTTAATCCTTTGACATTCCCTCTGGTATACGAAGATTAACATTCTTATACTTTTAGTAGCTTCATGATACGCCCATATGTGCAAAGCTTAGCATATGTCGTTTCCTATCTAGTCGATGCCAGCTTCTTAAAGGATAGGTACCCTAAGAGTGACAGCTGCCATTAGGCAGCGATTGCTAATTTATTTTCAGCGTTTAAATTTAATTTTGCGATTAACGTGTCGCAACGGCTTGCTTCTCCAGCTTCTAAAACCCCGTCGAAACCTTGACTACCCCTTACTTAGATTATCACATGTTTTCTTCTCTGTTGCAACATGTACTCATAAATTTTTCACCTTAAATTCCTTTTCCGCTTCCCTGCGTTGGTCTTTCTTGGCAAGATCCTGTCGCTTATCATACAGTTTCTTACCTTTTGCAAGCCCTATTTCCACTTTTGCCAGACCATCTTTAAAGTAAACCTGCAAAGGTACTAACGTGTAACCCTTTTCTGCAATCTGGCCTGTTAATTTCATGATTTCGTATTTGTGCATCATTAATTTTTTAGGGCGCATAGGGTCTTTGTTAAAAATATTTCCTTTTTCATAAGGGCTTACGTGCATACCATACACATACACTTCTCCCTTTTCAATACGAATGAAAGCCTCTTTGATACTACACTTGCCGAGGCGCAATGACTTGACCTCGGTTCCGTGCAGTACCACACCGGTTTCATACTTTTCTTCTATAAAATATTCGTGATATGCCTTTTTATTGTTTGCTACAAGCTTCATACTGTTTTCCTTAGGCATCTAATCTTCCTCCTTCGGTATGATAAAGTCAATGGTTCTGGCAATCTTATCGGTTGCCCGCACCTGAACCTTTATTTCCTCTCCTAATTTATAGGTCTTACCGGTTCCCTGACCTACCATTTCATAAGAATTCTCATCATAATTGAAATAATCACCCGGAAGATCCGACACACGAATCATACCTTCCACGGTATTTGGTAATTCCACATAAACACCCCAGTTGGTAATTCCCGAAATAACACCTTGGTAGATTTCATCAATTTTGTCCTCCATGAATTCTACTTTTTTCAATTTGTCTGTTTCACGTTCTGCCTCATCAGCTCTACGTTCCATTTCAGATGCATGCTTTGCAATTTCCGGTAATTTACCCTTGTATTTTTCAATCTTATTTGCATTTAATCTGCCACGCAGACTGTCTTTGATGATTCTATGGATCTGCAAATCCGGATATCTGCGGATTGGAGAAGTAAAATGACAGTAATATTCACACGCCAAACCAAAATGACCGGTACAATCAATAGTGTATTTTGCCTGTTTCATACTCCGTAAGGTCAGGCGGCTGATTAATGGTTCTTCTGGTGTACCGTCTATTTTCGCCAATAACTTTTGCATTTCCTTTGGATGGATTTCTTCCTGCGTTGTTTTAATGGAATATCCAAAATTACCAATGAACAGGCTTAACTTTTTAATTTTCTCCGGGTCTGGTGTATCATGGGTACGGTATACAAAAGGAATCTCCTGCCAGTAAAAATGCTGTGCAATTGTTTCATTTGCAGCAAGCATAAAATCCTCAATAATTTTTGTTGCCACATTTCTATCATATGGCTTAATGTCAATCGGATGACCCTCTTTATCAAGAATAATTTTACTTTCTGGAAAATCAAAGTCAATAGAGCCTCTCTTTTTTCTCTTTTTACGCAGAATTGTGGCAAGTTCTTCCATTTTTTGAAACATTGGAACCAGCACTTTATACTCGGCAATAGCTGCTTCATCATTATCTGTTAAAATCCTGGCAACATCTGAATAATTCATTCTTCTGTCTACGCAAATAATTGTTTCTGCTATCTTATAATCTATGACTTCTCCTTTTGGATTAATCGTCATAATACAGCTCAATGCCAGACGGTCTACTCCCTGATTCAGGGAACAGATTCCATTGGATAATTGATGCGGAAGCATGGGAATTACACGATCTACCAAATAAACACTGGTTCCTCTGTTTATAGCTTCTCTATCCAGTGCGGAATTTTCCTGTACATAATTCGACACATCTGCAATGTGGACACCAAGAACATAGTTCTCTCCCTCCATAGATAAGCTCACTGCATCATCGAGATCCTTTGCATCCTCTCCGTCTATCGTTACCATCTGGACATCACGTAAGTCCGTACGTCCTTCCATATCACTTTCCAGAACCTGCTCTGGTACACGTGCAACCTGATTCATGATTTTCTCGCCAAATTCAACGGGCAAGTCAAAGCCTTTTACAATAGACATAATATCAACACCAGGATCATCAATATGACCCAGTATTTCAATAATCTTTCCTTCCGGCTTTTTACCATTTTTACCATAATCTGTCAGCTCCACCACTACTTTATGTCCACTGACTGCACCTTTAGAACGCTCTTTGGATACAAATATATCGGAAGCAAGCTTTGCATTATCCGGTACCACAAAACCAAAGTTTTTGCTTTGCTCATAAGTCCCTACTACTGTTGTAATTCCATGACCTAATATTTTAACCACTTCTGCTTCCTGACGTTTACCGCCATGGTTCGGCAGTAGAGAAACCTGTACGGTGTCATTATGAAATGCACCATTCACATAATTTTCAGGAATATATAAATCTTCTGCATGGTCTTCTATTTCCACAAAGCCAAAGCCCTTGGGATGACTTATGAATGTACCAATCAGCACTTCTATTTCTGCTTTTTGGTACTTGCCACGTTTTGTCATCTCCGCTTTGCCTTCATTTAATAATTCATCTAACATCAGATGAAGTTCTTCTCTATCTTTTTTTTCCACCTGTAAAATAACTGCCAGCTCCTTTTCCTTCATTGGAACATAAAGTGGGTCATTTAATAACTCGCAGATGGTTTGTTTTCTTTCTTCTCTATTTTTCTTCTTCATTTAATTCCATTCTGTCTGCCCTTGCAGACTCGAAAGCTTCGCTGTCACTATAAAAATAAGCAGACCCGAAAGCTTTGCTTTCGAGTCTGCAAGAGTATTTATCGTTTCCATCTAAAATGCATTGATGTTTAAAATTGCTGCCAGTAAAATGAAGCTAACGGCTAAGACTGTTGTAATCTTTACAAGTAGTCCTTCCATCGAACGACCTTTATTCTTACCCCAGTATGTTTCAGCTACACCACTAATTGCACCAAGTCCTGCAGATTTTCCCTCTTGCATTAATACCAATACTGTTAATGCAGTACATACAATAATAAAAACTATAGTTAAAATAAGTCTTAAGACTCCCATTTCTACACCTCCTAATATTAAAGCAATTTTTAGTTTAACATAGGATATAGACATATGCAACTGATTTTTCTAAAATCTTACATTTTTATTTTTGTACTTATTCAAATGGAGATTGATAAACTGCGACAGCTTCCAGTTCCTCTTCAATACGCAATAGTTGATTGTACTTGGCTACGCGTTCTGTTCTGCATGGGGCACCGGTTTTAATCTGCCCTGCATTAACTGCAACGGCAATGTCTGCTATCATAGTATCCTCTGTTTCTCCGGAACGATGGGATATGATGGTTCGATAACCATTTTTTTGTGCCAGATGAATCGCTTCAAAAGCTTCTGAAAGTGTCCCGATTTGATTTACCTTTATGAGTATTGCATTGGCTACCTCCAGTTTGATGCCGGCATCTAATCGTTTGCTATTGGTAACAAATAGATCATCACCTACTAATTGTACTTTACTTCCGATTCGTTTGGTCATCTCTTTCCAGCCATCCCAGTCATCTTCTGCCAGTCCATCTTCGATAGAGCAGATCGGATAGCGTTCGATTAAATCCTCATAATAAGCTATCATTTCTGCAGTATCACGTACGACTTCCTCTTTACATGTTCCTGCCGGATTCACAGCATCCTGATATCCATTGCCTTGGCAGTCACAGCCAATGGACTGCCCTCTGCTTTCTTCTCCACATTCACAGGCATGATAAGCAGTCGCCTGTATGTCTCGGCAGCTTCGAGGCTGTGTAATACTACCCACTTCATAGACACCTTCCGGAACTGTTTCGATTTCGCTGCTTTCACCTGTTTCGTCACTATAATTATCCTGGCACTGGCAACCACGGCTTTCTGTTTCTCCCGGGAAATGATACATTCCATCCTGCTCATTGTATAACTCTGATGCTGCAACATCCAGTGCAATCTTGATGTCTTCGCCAGGTTTGTAGCCGGCTGCTTTAATGGCTTCTATAATTTGGTCGAGAACTGCGATTGCATCCGGTAAATCAGGTGCAAAGCCGCCTTCGTCTCCAACTCCGGTAGAAAATCCTTTTTGTTCTAATAATTTCTTCAGGTTATGATAGATTTCCACGCAAACACATAACCCATCTGAAAAGCTGTCTGCTGATACAGGCATAATCATAAACTCCTGGAAATCAACCGTGTTTGCAGCGTGCTTGCCTCCATTTAAAATATTCATCATGGGAACCGGCATTTCTTTAGTTAAGATTCCTCCCAGATATTGATATAGTGGAAGTTGAAGTGCATTTGCAGCCGCTCTTGCACATGCCATAGACACTCCCAGCATCGCATTTGCACCTATATTTTCTTTGTTCTCTGTTCCATCTATTTCCAATAATAAACGGTCAATCTTCCCCTGCTGTAATACATTCATACCAATTATATGTTCTCGTAATTTTTCATTTACATTTTTTACTGCATTTTGTACGCCTAGTCCCATGTAGCGTCTTTTTCCATCTCGTAATTCGACTGCCTCAAATTTCCCGGTAGACGCTCCTGACGGAACACTTGCCCTGCCTGAAATATCATATTCACAGGATACTTCTACCTCCACCGTCGGATTTCCTCTGGAATCCAGTATTTCTCTTGCGTGTACATCTGTAATCTTTATATCTGTTATCATAGAAACACCTCCACTATTGTTCTATCACTTCATTATTCACTCTAAGGTAGCATTTCCTTTTTTTTCAATTTCATACCATATTGCTTTTATAAAAAGAGAACTCTCTTTGGAATAATCCAAATGAGAGTTCTCTTATATCCATTCATCTGCTTTTGCAGATATTTTATAAAACTACATAAACTGACACAATATCATTGGAATAAAGATTGCCGGTACATAATTCATGACCTTCAATTTTGTAATGCCCAGCATATTGAGTGCAAGACCAATAATAATAACTGAACCTACGCAGGTCATTTCATTTACAACTGTATCAGTCAGAAATGGGGATATCCATTGTGCCAGCAGGGTAATAGAACCCTGGTATACAAATACAAAACCCGCCGCAAACACAACGCCGATACCTAATGAAGATGCAAAAATGATTGCTGCCACAAAATCAAGGGTCGACTTATTAAAAAGTATCTCATGGTTACCAGACAAACCGCTCTGCAGGGATCCAACAATTGCCATGGCACCTACACAAAATAATAAACTGGAGGTCACAAAACCTTCCGCAATCGAAACCTTTGTTCCATCCCTGCTTCTGAATTTACGTTCCAAAAATTCACCCAGTTGTTTTACACGCAGGTCTAAGTCTATACCTTCTCCAATTAAAGTACCTATTACTATTGAAATAATCATTATTAGTGAATTTTCACCCACCAAAGAACCAGATATGCCTAAATACATCGTGCATAACCCAAGTCCTTTCATAAGTGTATCCGCTAATTTTTCCGGCAACCCTTTTTTCATCAACAGTCCAATGACTGCTCCAGCAATAACTGCTACAGTATTTACAATTGTTCCTAACATGTGTCTTTCCTACATTATTATTTTTTAATCAATAATGATTTTCCTGTCATCTCTACTGGCTGTTTCATTCCCATTGTTTCGATTAAAGTAGGAATGATATCTGCTAAGCATCCACCTTCTCTTAAGGTGTATGCAGAGTCATAATTTACCAGAATAAATGGAACTTCATTTGTGGTATGCGCTGTAAATGGCGCCCCTGTTTCATAATCAACGAGTTGTTCTGCATTACCATGATCTGCACAGATAAACATCGTACCATCTACTGATTTCAATGCATCCACTGCTTTTCCTACACATGCATCCACTGCTTCTACTGCTGTGATAGCTGCTGATTCTACTCCGGTATGACCTACCATATCCGGATTTGCAAAGTTTATGATAATCACATCATATTTATCAGATGTAATTGCTTCACATAATTTGTCACATACTTCATAAGCACTCATTTCTGGTTTCAAATCATAAGTAGCAACCTTTGGTGAGTTTACCAGAATTCTGTCTTCGCCTTTATTTGGAGCCTCTACACCACCATTGAAAAAGAAGGTTACATGTGCGTATTTTTCTGTTTCTGCGATTCTTGCCTGTGTCATGTTATTTGCTGCGAGCCATTCACCAAAGGTATTGGTAACGGCTACCTTTAAGAAAGCAACTTCCTTATTGGCAATCGTTGGGTCATAATCTGAGAAACATACATACGTAAGTTCCAGTCTTTTTGCTCTTTCAAAGCCTTTGAAATCATCATCACAGAAGCATCTGGTGATTTCTCTTGCTCTATCCGGTCTAAAGTTAAAGAATACAACGGAATCTTTGTCTGCAATCGTTGCTACTGCTTTGCCATCTTTCGTTACAACGGTTGGTTTTACGAATTCGTCATTTTCTCCTTTATCATAAGAATTCTGAACAGCATTCGTTGCAGAATCTGCAGTCATGCCTTCTCCCTTTGTCAGTGCATCATATGCTAACTTTACTCTGTCATAATTGTTATCTCTGTCCATTGCATAATAGCGTCCCATTACAGAAGCTACTTCACCAACACCGAGTTCTTTCATTTTTGCTTCTAATTGCTCTACATACCCTTTTCCAGATGCGGGCGGTGTGTCACGTCCGTCTAAGAAACAATGTACATATACTTTTTCAAGGTTATTTCTTTTTGCAAGTTCTAACAATCCATAAAGATGCGTAATATGGCTGTGTACACCACCATCGGACAATAAACCAAAGAAGTGTAATGCAGAATTATTTTTCTTGCAGTTTTCAACGGCATCTAATAATGCAGGATTGGTAAAAAATGTGCCATCACTGATTTCTTTTGTGATTCTGGTTAATTCCTGATATACAATACGTCCGGCACCCATATTCAAATGTCCAACTTCTGAATTACCCATTTGACCGTCTGGAAGACCTACTGCCATTCCACTTGCCTGTCCCTTTACAAAAGGATAATCCTTCATTAATTTATCGATAACAGGAGTCCTTGCTTCTGCTACTGCGTTTCCTTTTTGTTTGTCATTTAAGCCATATCCATCAAGAATCATTAATACGGTTGGTTTTTTACTCATAATATTTTCTCCTCTTCTATAAATAACATTTATAATTTACCTTATAAACTTTATACATATTTCATCCGGTTTTCGCCATATTCTGAGGAATATAGCTACCGTGAAAAATTATACACGTTTTTACGAATCGACGCAAGATAAACTTCTTAAATTTAGTTGCATTTTACCCTGATTACTAATAAAATAGAACTATTACGAACAAATTATATAAGACCTAAAACGAGAATATCTTTTGGTCTTGAGGAGTTTCTATGTTAACTTTACTTTCAAAATTCTTTATTAAAAAAAATGGAAAGAATGATATTAATACATTACGCCAGGTATACGGGGTACTCTGCAGTACCGTTGGTATTCTGTTAAATGTGTTCCTATTTCTCGGAAAATTTTTTGCAGGAACCATTAGTAATTCTATTTCCATAACGGCAGATGCCTTTAACAATCTGTCCGATGCTGGTTCCTCAATTATCACTCTGGTTGGTTTCCGTATGTCCAGTCAGAAACCGGACCCTGGGCATCCGTTTGGACATGGGCGAATCGAATATTTATCCGGCCTGTTTGTTTCCATTGCCATATTACTCATGGCGGTTGAATTAATTCAATCTTCTTTTGCAAAGATTCTACATCCGGAGAACGTCGAATGTAATATACTGATTCTCGCTATTTTAGTAATATCAATTCTTGTAAAATGTTACATGGCTTATTACAATCGTTCCATTGGCCGCAAAATTAACTCTGCCGGAATGAAAGCAACTGCTACAGACAGCATGAGTGATATGCTTGCCACTACTGTGGTGCTCTTATCCACCTTATTTACTTATTTTACTGGAATCATTATTGATGGATACTGTGGTGTATTGGTAGGTGTATTTATACTCTTTACCGGAATATCCGCTGCACGTGATACCATCAGTCCGTTGCTGGGGCAGCCACCGGAAGCCTCTTTTGTAAAAAAAATAGAAGAAACCGTATTAGCCCATACAGAAATTCTCGGTATCCATGATTTAATTGTACATGATTATGGTCCAGGACGTGTTATGATTTCCCTCCACGCAGAGGTCCCGGCTTCTGGAAATATTATTGAGCTGCATGATACCATTGATTTAATCGAGCACGAATTACAGGCAAAATTAAACTGTGAAGCGGTTATTCACATGGATCCCATCCTGAATGATGACCCTGAAACAATAAAGCTGAGTGCAGAGGTTAAGGAAGTCTTGCGGCAAATTGACGGCTGCTTACATATGCATGATTTTCGTGTGGTCAACGGCCCGACCCATACCAATATCATCTTTGATGTCGTAGTTCCCTTTAAATACCGACTGACTGATGCTGAATTATCGGCTGCAATCCAGGACGCCGTACAACATTTAAGCACCACCTATTTTACGGTAATAAATATTGACCGCGATTTTTCATAAAAAATAGCCTTGGTAATTGTATATGGCTCAGTTTAAAGATATCGAATAATTAAAAGACTTCCTTCTTTTACTGTGATACTACTTGGATTCCCAATAAATTCGTTGCTTACCCCTATTGGGAATTCATTTGTAATGATTGCATTTTCCAACGGATATTTTAACCCTGTGAGGCATACGCCTTTTGCAGCATCTCCCATGGAAAATACTGCTATCATACCTGCCTGTATCGCAGGAAAAGAAATACTGCCATTGGTTACCACCTGAAGCTCTGAATCCCTCCCATACAGACATGCCCTGCAACCCTGTTTGCTTAAAAAGGTCAGGCACTGTATGTTAGCTATCGTATGGTCAATTCTTCCACCGGTTGCACCAAGTATCGCAAAATTCCGATAGCCCTTTTCCAAACCTTTTCGAATGGCTGCAAGCATATCCGTATCATCTTTTTCTGCGGGTAATTTACATACCTCAATCGGGTATTCCGGCGCTATCACATTCTGAAAGGACACCCCTGCTTCTTCTATGGAATCCATATCTCCGATTATCATATTTGGGATAATGCCATGCTTCTTCAGAGTAAGATATCCGGCGTCTGCTGCTATTACAAAGTCCCCTTCCCGTGGCATACAATAAGATCTATTGAATTCGCCTGCGCCAATGATAAAACATACTTGATTTTCTGTTTGCATATCCTAAGATTCCCCTTTACTCTGTCCACTTTTTACTATACAATTTATGTGTTGGCAAGATTGTATTATTATAGCATTTTTCCATTTGTCCAGCAATAAACCTTGCTTTGATTTCATGTTTTCACAAATGATTAGATTTTTTTAAGTATCTGTATAGGCAGATAGATGGGGGTTCGCATGATAAGTATTAGCGTATGCATGATTGTAAAAAATGAAGAAAAAGTATTAAAAAGATGTCTGGACAGTTTAAAAAAGATTGCCGATGAAATCATTATCGTAGACACCGGTTCTACCGACAACACCTTACAAATCGCTGCTCATTACACAAATCAAATCTATTATTATAAATGGAACCAGAACTTTTCCGATGCACGTAATTTTGCCTTTTCCAAGGCAACCCGTGATTATATCTACAGTGCAGATGCCGATGAGGTTATTGATTCTAAAAATATCCAACGTTTTCTTACCTTAAAAGCAGCTCTTTTACCGGAAATAGAAATCGTACAAATGCTGTATTGTAATCAATTACAGTTCAATACTACCTATAACTATGATGAGGAGTATCGTCCCAAATTATTTAAACGTCTGCGTACCTTCCATTTCATTGAGCCTATCCACGAAACGATTGCCATGGAGCCTGTGGTTTTTGACAGTGATATCCGTATTCTTCATATGCCGGAAAGTAACCATGCCTCTCGTGATTTAGAGAAATTTGTAGCTCTGCAAAAAGAAAATACACGTCTTTCCACACACTTACATAATATGTATGCACGTGAATTATTTATTGCAGGTAAAGATGCTGACTTCATTGCCGCCATACCTGCTTTTGAAACAACTCTTACGGATGTGGCACGTTCCGAAAGTGAAATTCTGGAAGCAACTGCTGTATTGGCACATGCGTACCGGATTCAAAAAAATACACACTTATTTTTTACAAATGTATTAAAAAATATCGTATGCAGCAGTTGCTCCGAAATCTGCTATGAATTAGGCGAATATTATTATCACCTGAAGGATATGGAAAATGCATGCGTCTGGTATCAGAACGCTGCTTATGAAACCGAATGCATTCTGGATATCCGCGTTAAAAACCATTACGCATTGCAGGGCTTAAGTAACTGCTACCGCGCAGTTGGAAATATAGAAGAAGCAGCTCGTTATGAGCTGCTCCTTGATAACTCCTCTATGTAGCATTTACTTACTCTCTCTTTATGATTGCGGAGCAGCCCATACCACCACCTACACAAAGGGTAGCAAGTCCTGTCTTTGCATCGCGTTTCATCATTTCGTGAATTAAGGTAACCAGGATACGGCAGCCTGATGCACCAACCGGATGACCCAGCGCAATGGCTCCACCATTTACATTCAATTTTGTCAAATCAAAGCCTAAGTCATGACCTACAGCAACTGATTGTGCAGCAAATGCTTCGTTCGCTTCAATCAAGTCAAAGTCTTCTATCTTCATGCCCGTCTTTGCCATTACTTTTCGTGTCGATGCAACTGGTCCGATTCCCATGATAGAAGGATCTACACCTGCTAATTCCCCACCAATCCAGGTAGCCAATGGAGTTACTCCAAGTTCTTTTGCTTTTTCTTCACTCATAACGATGATTGCAGCTGCACCATCATTGATACCAGAAGCATTTGCGGCCGTAACCACACCATCTTTTTTAAAGCATGGACGTAAACCGGATATTCCCTCTGCGGTTACTCCTGGGCGTGGTCCTTCGTCTGTATCTACGATAACGGTACCTTTTCTGGTCTTTACCTCTAGCGGTACGATTTCCTCTTTGAATTTTCCAGCTTTCATAGCTGCTTCGCATTTCTGTTGGCTGTCTGCTGCAAATGTATCCAGCTGCTCTCTGGTAAGTCCCCATTGTTCAGCAATATTCTCAGCAGTAATACCCATGTGATATCCCTCAAAAGCGTCTGTTAATGCATCTTTCATCAGGGTATCTTCCATTATTGCATTATTCATACGATATCCAAAACGAGCTTTATCGAGCGCATAAGGAGCCTTTGACATATTTTCCATGCCACCTGCTACGATAATATCTGCATCACCACAGGCAATTAATTTGGCTGCCAGATTGACACAGTGCAGACCGGAACCACACAATACATTAATCGTCGTTGCCGGAACTTCAATCGGAATCCCTGCTCTTACGGCTGCCTGTCTTGCTACGTTCTGTCCCTGATTTGCCTGGATCACGCAGCCCATATATACTTCATCTACCTGCTCTGGCTTTACACCAGCTCTTTTCAATGCTTCTTTTACTACAACCGTTCCCAAATCTGCTGCCGGAACAGTACTTAGCTCTCCACCCATTGTTCCGATTGCGGTACGACATGCACCAGCTAATACTACTTTTCTTCCCATTATTGTTACCTCCGTTAATTTTTTAACTATCTTTGTTAATTATATAACGAGGTCTTCTTTTTTTCAACTATAAATGTATATTTTATAGTTTCTTAAGGATTCCTGCCCTATTATGCTTCATTTGACAATCTTACAAATTCTTCCAGTCTTGCTTTCGCCTTGCCACTGTCAATTAATTCTTCTGCCATGCGAACACCTGCCTCCAGTGTATCTGCTGCATCTGCGATATATAAGCCTGCACCTGCGTTCATGACTACTGCATTTCTTTGTGGTCCCTTGTCACCATTTAAAATAGAATTTGTAATCCTTGCATTTTCTTCCGGTGTGCCGCCAACCAAATCTTCCTTTTTACATTTTGTGAATCCAAATTGTTCTGGTTCGATGGTATAACAGCGGAATTCTCCATCATGAATCTCACACACTGATGTTGGTGCACTCATGGAAATCTCGTCTAATTTGTCCTGTCCATAAACTACCATTGCTTTCATAACGCCAAGATTGGAAAGTACTCTTGCCAATGGCTCTACGAGTTCTTCCTCATAGACTCCCATCACCTGCATATTCGCTCCTGCCGGATTGGCTAACGGTCCTAAAATATTGAAGATTGTTCGGATTCCAAGCTCCTTGCGAACCGGTCCGACATATTTCATGGCAATGTGGTAGTTCTGTGCGAATAGAAAGCAGATACCAATCTTCTTTAATAATTCTGCACTCTTTTCCGGTGAAACCTTGATATTTACACCCAGTGCTTCCAGACAATCTGCTGCCCCTGATTTACTGGAGGCTGCCCGGTTACCATGCTTTGCAACCGGTACTCCTCCAGCAGAAATGACAATGGAGGAAGTCGTGGAAATATTAAAGGAATTGGAACCATCTCCACCAGTACCAACTATTTCAAGGACCTCCATATCATGCAGCAATTTTACACAATGATTTCGCATTTCTTCTGCCGATGCCGTTATCTCATCAATGGTTTCTCCCTTCATACTAAGTGCGGTTAAATAGGCACTTTTTTGTACTTCACTCGCCTCTCCGCTCATAATTTCATTCATGACCTCTTTTGCTACTGCATAGCTTAAATCTTCTTTTTTTGCTAACTTTTGAATTGCTTCCTTAATCATTGCTTCACTCCTATCCGCGACTCCTGGCCGCATGCAAACTGTTTGCTGGTTGGTCTGCCTAAGAGGTATCGCTATTTTACGTACATGCATTTGAAAAAGCATAAAAAAGCGCCCCTGACAGACTATTTCTAATCTGTCAAGGACGGTTAAAATTCTTCCGCGGTGCCACCTTGATTCACGAATCTTCGTACACTCTAAGGATACTATCATATCCCTGACAACTAACGTATGTCCTCACGTCACAGATACTCAGAAACAGATATCCATTTCCTTTGACTATGCCCTCCATGGTCCATTTAACAACCTGCGTTCTGCCAAACTCCCATCTATGTTCAGCTCTCTGTAAGTGCACGTATTGTTTTTATCTCCACATCAACGGTTTAACTTATTAAAGTGTTTTAATTATAATCCTATTTTTTTTAAAATGCAATAATTTTTTTATTATAATTTTCTATTTTTTCCAGGTACCCGGAGCAAATAGAATCAGCATTGGAAAGATTTCCAATCTTCCCGCCAGCATGTCAAAGACTAATACATACTTTGAAAAATCTGAAAAAATCGAAAAATTACTGGCTGGTCCGACGAGTTCCAATCCTGGTCCAATGTTATTAATCGTTGCTGCAATTGCAGTAAAATTAGTAACCATATCAAAATTGTCAAAGCTTACTAATAATACGGATATCGCATAAATCAATATGTAAGCAATCAAAAAAATATTTACAGAACGTACCGTTTCATGCTCGATTGCTTTTCCGTCGCTTTGGATGATTTTAACACTTCTTGGATGAATCATGACCGATAATTCTTTTCGCAGGGTCTTAAGGTAAATCAGGAAACGTGATACCTTAATTCCTCCACCAGTGCTACCGGCACATGCCCCAATAAACATCAGCAGAATCATAATTGTACGCGCAAAATTGGGCCAGTCATTAAAATTAACCGTAGAAAATCCGGTGGTTGTCATAATCGAAGCCACCTGAAATGCGGTATGATGCAGATGATATCCCAAATCACCATATGTTATTGTAAGATTTGCCGTAATGAGAATAGTTGCTAATGCAAAAATAATCAGATACCAGCGTACCTCTTCCATTTTGAAAGCATTTCGAAATTGTCTGATTAAAATCAAAAAATAAAAATTAAAGTTAACGCCAAACATAACCATAAACACTGTAATTACGTTTTGCAGATAAGGGCTATAGCTTCCGGCACTATCATTATAGATACCAAATCCACCTGTTCCTGCTGTTCCAAAAGAGGTACATAAAGAATCAAATAATGACATTCCCCCAAGCAGCAATAACAATACTTCTATCACTGTCATTCCAAAATAAATCGCATACAGAACAAATGCAGTTTTCTGCAATTTCGGTACCAGTTTACCAAATCTTGGTCCTGGACTTTCTGCACTGATTAAGTAAATCTGACTATTCCCAGAAAGTGGTAATACTGCCAGTATAAATACCAGTACCCCCATACCACCAATCCAATGTGAAAAACTTCTCCAAAATAAAATACATTTTGGAAGGCTTTCCACATCCCTTAAGATACTGGCACCTGTTGTCGTAAATCCAGATACAATCTCAAAAAGAGCATCTGTAAAAGAGGGAATCGCACCACTTAGGATAAATGGCAAAGCGCCTATTAAGCTCATTACAATCCAGCACAGGGATACCGATACAAATCCTTCTTTTGCAAAAAAAGATTTATTGCAGACTTCTTTGCGAACCATGAGTGTTCCTGCCAAAATACAGCCCAATGCACACAATGCAAAATACATTCCTGACGGTTCTCTGTAAAGGAACGCTATCAAAATAGGAATTGTCATAAAAATACCTTCAAAACGAATGACATGTCCTAAAATATTTCGTATAATTGAATAGTTCATCTCTCATTCTCCTGCTAGATTAATATATCACAAAGATTTTTCAACCCTAAATGCGTCGTAACTACAATTACGGAATCACCCTCTAATATCATATCTCTACCGGTAGGTGTAATGATTTTTTCATGACGGTTAATACAACAAATAATTAAATTCTTTTTCAATTCTAAATCCTGTAATTGAATTCCTGTTATACCTGGTGTGTCCTTTACCTTAAATTCCAAGGCCTCTACTTTGTTTTCCATCAGCTTATATAAAGTTTCTACACTATTGCCCATAGAATTTTCCATTGCACGTACATATTGTGTAATAAATTCGGTCGTAATATTCTTTGGATAGATAACACTTCCTACATTTAATTCCCCAATTACCTCGTCAAAATTTATACGATTAATTTTAATGATATTTTTTGCCTTTGAGATTTTATGTGTATGTAAGGAAAGTAATAAATTTTCTTCATCAAATCCAGTCAGCGCAACAAATGCATCTGTTTCACTAACCCCTTCCTCTGCCAGTAGCTGGCTGTCCGTTGCATCTCCATTAATAATAAGTGCTTTTGGTAACAATGAACTCAGTTCTTCACAACGTTTACGATCGAGTTCAATAATCTTTACGCTCACATTCATACGAATCAGCAATTTTGCAAGATAATAAGAAATCGTTCCTCCACCCGCAATGGTAACATTTTTAATTGGTTTGGTGTCAATTCCAATTTCTGTACAGATATGATTTACACTTGCAAGTGGTATAATGACAGAAATACTGTCTCCACTTTTTAAGATTATATCTCCACTGGGGATCAGTATTTCATGGTTTCTTTCAATTACACAAACCAGTATTTTATTGGAATATTTGTGTCCTATATCTGCTATCTTCATGTTATTCAGAATCGAATTTTCCGGAATTACGAAACGAATCATATTTACATGATTTCCCGCAAAAGAATTGGCTTCCATGGCAGAAGGAATCTGTATCAGCCTTGCAATCTCAACGGCGGATGCCCATTCTGGATTAATCGTAAGCGATAACCCTAATTCACTCTTAATGAATTGAATATCCTCATTGTATTCTGGATTCCGCACTCTGGCTACTGTATGGCAATTTGCCGCCTTTTTGGCAATCAGGCAGCTTAATAAGTTGATTTCATCACTGTTCGTAACCGCAATAAAGAGATCGGCATGTTCAATTCCTGCTTCTCTCAGGGTAGAATATACCGTACAATTTCCAAGTAAAACCTGTACATCCAGCATTCCTACTACTTTCTGTAATTTTTCCTGTGAGGAATCTATAAATGTCACTTCATGGTTTTCCGCTACAAGCTGCTCGCCTAATGTCAATCCGACTTTTCCACAACCCGCTATAATAATATTCATGAAATAATTCTCCATTCTTTTACATAATATTCTATACCCCCTATCATAGATTACAATGAAGATAAAAGCAATCCGATAAATGAGAATCTATGATTGTTCTACACAAAAAGAAAGACTCGCAGGATTACTTTCCAACGCGCCTTTCTTTTTTAAATATAGATAATGGTAACTCCACCCAAATTAATATTACCACTCAGTATAAGTGTCGGTGTGCCTGTTGTATTCGGTCTATTCTTCTCATCTACCCCACCTAGCGTTGCATCAATCCGGTTAATCACATTCCATGACTTCGGAACATATAATTCAGTTCCCGAAAAAGAACCATTGATATTGATATGTGCTTCTCCATTCTGAATTACTGCATCATCCAGATATACTTTTAATCCACCAAATACATTTTCAATATTGGCACTACGAAAGTTATCCGATTTGATATACTTTACACTTCCACCAAAGTGTACGGAAAAGTTCAAATCGCTTCCTTCTTCATTGCTTACATCTGCATTATAGTGTCCATCATAGGTTTCGTCAAAAGATTCAAAATCATTTTTTCTGTATCCTCTCTTTGGATGGTAAATCATTGAAACACCAATTGTTCCAAATAAGGCTGCGGCTAAAAGCGGCCATGGCGTAATTGCCTGAATTCCCAACTGCTCGGAATAAATAATCCCAATAAATGCCAATGGGAAGATAATCGTTGCAAAGTTCAGCCGAACCAGTCCTTTGATAATCCAAGCAGCAAAAAATACAGTAAGCAACAGGCTTAATACCCCAATATTACTAAAATAACCCAGCTTACAAACAATAATAAATACGGCACAGACAATCCAAAATAAACCCCAATAAATTCTTTCCTTTTTCATTTTCCTTTTCCTCTCTATCTTATACATGCTTACTTACATTTCTTTGATTCATTTTCTCTTTTAACAATTTATAGTAGTTACGTGAAACATATACCTGTTTATGCGTCTGACTAAAGCTTACCAGGCTGGAAGCCGTAAGATTACGGTCAATGGCATAGACCTGTCTGCTGTTTAGTATCGTTGATTTGGATACTCGGACAAAATATCCAGGCAACAGTTCTTCCAATTCATACAGTTTATATTTTACACTGTAAACGCTATCTTTGGTATGTGCACAAATACCATTTGCATCTGTTTCAAAAAACAATATTGCTTCCAGAGAAATAAAATACTCGGTATCTCCTTTATAAAAAGAAAATTTCTGTGTTCTCTGTGAACAGCTTGCGATAGCTTTTTGAATCTCCTGAATTTCTTCTGAAAATTCTTTACACCGTATGATGATTTCTTCTTCCGTGGATGTTTCGTCCAACTCAATTCTGATTTTCATTTACCCAACCATACCTTTTACGAGTTTCCATTCGTTACTATCTATCTTGTTTACTCTCTCATTTTATCAAATATTGCATTTAAGTAAATAGCTTTTCTACAAGAGGTAAGTTTTTGTCACTAAGAGGTTAAAAAAACACCTATATTTCTATAGATGTTCTTTACTTTGTCCATATTTTGATTTTTCAAATGCACCATATGCTTTTCTCACAAACAATGCAATCAGTATGCCTGACAAGGCACCACAAATAACATCACTCGGATAGTGAATCCCGATATATAATCTTGAAAAAGCTATCAAAGTTGCTAGAATAAGTGCTAGAATTCCATATTTCTTAGGCAGCTCCTTATACAGTATTACGGCAGATGCAAAAGAACTCCCAGTATGTCCGGAAGGAAATGAGAAATCGGTTGCCCTGGCTATCAGAAGCTGCAATCCGGTAATCAATTCATAGGGTCTTGTTCTTGCCACCAGATTCTTAATAATTAAATTATTAACAATAAGTGAACCTAATAAAGCAAGAAGGGACATCATGCCTATTCTTCTTGTCTTCTTGAAAATTAGAAGAATGCAGGATATCAATATCCATAATGCGCCCATATTCCCTAAGCTCGTTATAAAAATAAAGATTGGATCGCAGATGGGGTTACGTAGAACCTCCTGTATCCATAGCAAAATATTGGAATCCAATTCCATGAGTAATTCCAGCATAAGTAAATTTTCCTCCCTGTAAATATCATTATTATTTTCTCACTACAAGGATTCTTATGCCTTAAAGTGATATTACTTTTCATTTTCTTTTGCAATTTTAAAAAGCTTCATAATCAAAGGTACATACGTAATCATAAATACAGGAAGACAGAATGTAAATACAATATTTTTATTTTTCTTTGGTACTGCCATTCCAAACATTACCCCAAGGGATAGAAGGCACATCTTGATTGCTGCTATTACTTTCCAATCCGATTCTTTCACATATTGATTTGCCATGCTTATTAACTTATCCATAAGATACCTCCTTTGCTTTATGCACATATTTTTTCTTAATTATATAATACTACAAATGGGTAGAAATTCAACTCGTAAGTTCATTGCAAAAATAGAAAGGGATTCAACTGTGAATCTTTCACAATTAAATCCCTTTTTTATTGCCTTATAGGCTCTATTTCTTGTTCATTTTTAATGAAAATCAGAAACTATTTCCAGTTAACGATCTTTCCAAAGTCTGGTTTTAGAGCTGCGCCGCCAACTAAGCCACCATCGATATCTGGTTGTACAAATAATTCTGGAGCTGTAGCTGCATTTACAGAACCGCCGTATTGGATACGTATAGCTGCTGCTGTTGCTTCGTCATAGATTTCAGCGATGCATTCACGAATTGCTTTACATACTTCTTGAGCCTGAGCTGTTGTAGCTGTTTTGCCTGTTCCGATAGCCCAGATTGGCTCATAAGCGATTACAGAGATAGCTGCCTGAGCTGCAGTTACATTCAGGAATCCAACTTTAACCTGCTGACGGATGAAATCCATTGTTACGCCCTGTTCTCTTTGCTCTAAAGTTTCTCCACAGCACATGATTGGTGTAAGACCATGCTCAAATGCTTTTAACATTTTCTTGTTTACAGTTTCACTTGTTTCAGCGAAGTATTCACGTCTTTCTGAATGTCCAAGTACTACGTATTTTACTCCTACATCTGTTAACATTGCTGGAGAAATTTCGCCTGTAAAAGCTCCTTTTTCTTCAAAGTACATATTTTCAGCACCGATTTCAATGTTAGAACCTTTTGCAGCTTCCATTGCTGGAATGATGTCGATAGCTGGTACGCAGAATACTACGTCAGCATCTTCTGTTGCTACTAATGGTTTTAATTCTTCTACTAATTTTACTGCTTCGCTTGGAGTCATGTTCATTTTCCAGTTTCCAGCGATAATTTTCTTTCTTGCCATGAATTTATTCTCCTTATTTTTCGAAGAAAAATCGAGTCTCTCAGACGAGAGAGAATTTTTCTCCTATTTGTTTTTCTTTATTTTCTTTGTTATTGGTGCGAACTGATTTACTCCGATTCGCATCGCCTCGAAAATACTTCGTATTTCCTCGGGTGCGTTGCACCCTCAAAGTAAACATCTAAGACTTCTCTTTGTGCAAGCACAATCGAAGTTTTAGATGCCTACTTCTCGCTCTGCTTATCTCATCATTTATCATTTGTGCAAGCAACGCCTGGGAGTTCTTTACCTTCTAAGAACTCAAGGGAAGCTCCACCACCTGTAGAGATGTGTGACATCTTATCACCAAATCCTAATTGGTTAACTGCTGCTGCGGAATCACCACCACCGATGATGGTTGTAGCATCTGTTTCAGCGAGAGATTTTGCTACTGCAATGGTACCTGCTGCAAGGATAGGATTTTCAAATACACCCATTGGTCCGTTCCATACAACTGTTTTCGCTGATTTTACTGCATCTGCATACATAGCTGCTGTCTTTGTTCCGATATCAAGTCCCATCATATCTGCTGGAATCTTGTCAGAATCTACTACCTGAATATCAACCTTAGCATCGATTGGATTAGGGAAATCCTTTGTAATAGTAGTATCTACTGGTAAAAGAAGGTTTTTGCCAAGTTTCTCAGCTTTTTCCATCATTTCTTTACAGTAGTCTAATTTTTCATCATCTACTAAAGAGGTTCCGATTTCATATCCTTTTGCTTTTAAGAATGTGTAAGCCATACCACCACCGATGATAAGGGTATCACATTTTTCAAGTAAATTAGAGATAACATTTAATTTATCTGCAACTTTAGCTCCACCAAGAATAGCAACAAAAGGTCTTACAGGATTTTCTACTGCATTTCCTAAGAAGTCAATTTCTTTCTGCATTAAATATCCAACTACGGATTCTTTTGCAAGTGCACTAACACCAACGTTAGAGCAATGAGCTCTATGAGCAGTACCGAATGCATCGATAACTACTACATCACAAAGAGATGCTAATTCTTTAGAGAAAGCTTCTCCATTCTTTGTTTCTTCGATTCTGTAACGTGTATTCTCAAGTAAGATTACATCGCCATCTTTCATAGCTGCAACTGCTGCTTTTGCATTAGGTCCAACTACTTCTGGGTCTGCTGCAAATTTTACTTCTTGTCCTAATAACTCTGTTAAAGCTTTTGCAACTGGTGCTAATGTTAATTCTGGTTTTGGTTCTCCCTTAGGCTTTCCAAGGTGAGAGCAAAGGATTACTTTACCGCCATCTGCAATTAATTTTTTGATAGTTGGAAGTGCTGCTGTAAGACGGTTGTTGTCTGTAATCACACCATCTTTTAATGGTACATTGAAATCACATCTGCAAAGAACACGAAGTCCTTTTACATTAATATCATCTACTGATTTTTTATTTAATGACATTTTTAGCTCCCATCTGCGACCTTTGGTCGCGTACAAATCAAGGGGTTGAAAGATTTCTTTCAACCTTATGTCCTCCATATTTTTAAATAGTTAAAAAAATGAGCCCGACCCTATGGACCGGACCCATTCAAGGTCTTATTTCATTTCTGCTTATTTCAATTCTGAGAAGTATTTAATTGTACGAACCATCTGGCTTACGTATGAGTTCTCATTGTCATACCATGAAACAACTTGTACTAAGTTGTCTTCGCCAACCATAGTCTGTGTTGCATCAAAGATTGAACCATATGTGCTTCCAACGATATCGCTAGATACGATTTCGTCTGTGTTGTAAGCGAAAGATTCTGTAGCTGCTGCTTTCATAGCTGCATTGATTTCGTCTTTTGTTACAGATTTTTCAACTGTAGCAACTAAGATTGTAGTAGAACCTGTAGGGGTAGGTACACGTTGAGCAGAACCGATTAATTTTCCGTTTAATGATGGGATAACTAAACCGATTGCTTTTGCAGCTCCTGTTGAGTTAGGAACGATGTTGCAAGCGCCTGCACGTGATCTTCTTAAATCACCTTTTCTCTGTGGTCCGTCAAGAATCATCTGGTCACCTGTGTAAGCATGAATTGTGCTCATGATACCAGATTTGATTGTTGCTAAATCATTTAACGCTTTTGCCATTGGAGCTAAGCAGTTTGTTGTACAAGAAGCTGCTGAAATAACTGTATCAGATGCTTTTAATTCTTTGTGGTTTACATTGTAAACGATTGTAGGAAGGTCGTTTCCTGCTGGAGCAGAGATAACAACTTTACGAGCACCTGCTTTGATATGAGCTTCTGCTTTTGCTTTTGATGTATAGAAACCTGTACATTCAAGAACAACGTCTACTCCTAATTCTCCCCAAGGAAGTTCTGAAGCGTCTGCTTTTGCATAAATTGTAATTTTCTTTCCATCAACTGTGATTGAATCTTCGCCAGCTTCAACTTTATCTGCTAAAGCATATTTACCCTGTGATGAATCATATTTTAATAAGTGTGCTAACATAGCTGGGCTTGTTAAGTCATTGATTGCTACTACTTCGTATCCTTCTGCACCGAACATTTGTCTGAATGCAAGACGGCCAATACGGCCAAAACCATTGATTGCTACTTTAACTGCCATTTGTAATTCCTCCTAGAATTAATAAATATTTTTTTATGAAAACCATCTTCCTAACAATAATCGAAAAATGATTGTCAAATTTTTATCAGCACGTTTATTTTACAAGGTTATGCCAAAAAATTCAAGATGTAATTGCAAAAATCTTATTAAATTTTAGTGAAATATAGGAAAAGCGCCTATTTTAAAGGTTTTTTTTGCATTTTTGCGTAAAATAAGTTACACTTGTCTTATATTTTATAAGAAGAAAGGGACACACTTATGGCACTGACCGCTGATTTTCATTTACATTCCAATTATTCTGGAGATTCTACTGCTAAAATGGAAGACATGATTCTTTCCGGTATTCAAAAAGGATTGACTCATATGTGTTTTACCGAGCACCATGATATTGATTATATTCACGAAAATGACAAGGAAAAAGAAATTTCTTTTCTTTTAAATGTCGATTCTTATTTGTATGAATTAGCTACCTTAAAGGAAAAATATATAAATCAAATTCAACTCCTGTTTGGTGTAGAGCTTGGTATTCAGCCGCATATCAAAAAGGATTTGCTTATTTTTGCACGCGGACATGAATACGATTTTATTATTGCTTCTGCCCATCTTTGCCACCGAAAGGACCCCTATTATCCTGCTTTCTTTGAAGGTCGCAGCGACCAGGAGGCTTACGATGAATATTTTACTTCTATTATAGAAGATATCAAAGCTTTTCATAATTATGATGTATTTGGACATTTGGATTATGCGGTTCGATACGGTAAGACAAAGAATACGGAATATTCCTATCTACAGCATGCTGATAAAATTGATGAAATTTTAAAATTACTCATTGAAAACGAAAAGGGAATTGAGTTAAACACCGGTGGTTTTCGTGCCGGATTAGATGCACCAAATCCATGTGTGGATATTATCAGGCGTTACAAAGAACTGGGAGGGGAAATCATTACGGTCGGTTCGGATGCACACCGTCCGGAAGATATCGGATGTGAATTTGCAAAGGCTTCGGATATTTTAAAATCTCTTGGGTTCAAATATTATACGGTCTATGCAAATCGTATGCCGGAAATGCGAATTCTATAAGTATTGCTGCTTTTCCTGCACTTATGTAAAAAGCGTGCTTTTGTTTACTGAAACAACAGTAAAAAAGCACGCTTTCTATTTTCTTTATGGTTATTATTTGGGGGTTCTATAAAATCGTTCCGCCGCCGAGCACATATTCTCCCTCATAGAAAACAACAGCCTGTCCGGGCGTGACAGCTCTTACCGGTTTGTCAAAGGTACATTTCACAGTCGTCGCATCGACTCTTTCTATCAGACACAACTCACCTCGGTGGCTATAGCGAATCTTCGCCAGCACCTTTCTGGATTCTGTCAAATCCTCAATGGACATAAAATTCAAATTTGTACAGGTAAGTACTGTTGAAAATACATCTTCGTTTTCACCTATCACAACTTCATTGGTATCCGGTCGAATCTCAGTCACAAATACCGGATGTCCCAACGCCAGATTCAGTCCTTTTCGCTGTCCAACCGTGTAATGCGTGATCCCCTTGTGTCGTCCAATAACCTCCCCATCCACAGTTACGAAGTTTCCAGGTTTAGGCACTCTCTCTTTTGCTGCATCATCAATGAATCCTGCATAATCATTATCCGGAATAAAACAAATTTCCTGGCTGTCTGGCTTGTGCGCTACGGGCAATTGCATTTCTTCTGCAAGCTTGCGAATCTCGTCCTTCGTATACTCTCCCACCGGCATCATCGTATGTGCCAGTTGATACTGCGTCAGATTATAAAGTGCATAGGTCTGGTCTTTTGCTGCCGTTGCAGACATGCGAAGTGCATAGCGCCCGTTTGGAAGCTGGTCCACGCGTGCATAATGACCGGTAGCAATATAGTCGGCACCGATTGCCAGACTTCTTTGCAGCAGGGATTTCCATTTCACATAGCGGTTGCAGGCAATACATGGATTGGGTGTTCTGCCCTGTAGATATTCCTCTACAAAATAATCCATTACGTTTTCTTTAAATTCCTTTTTGAAATTCATCACGTAATAAGGAATATCCAAAGCCTCTGCGACACGCCTTGCATCATCTACCGCAGACAAGCCACAGCAGCCTCCACTTTCTTCTTTGGCTGCTTCTTCTTCGTCCTGCCATATCTGCATGGTTACGCCTACCACATCATAGCCCTGCTTCTTTAATAAATAGGCGGCTACGGATGAATCCACTCCACCAGACATACCTACTACTACCTTTTGTCCCATACCCTTTATCTCCATTGTTCCTGTATTTTCTTTCTATATCTTATAACATTCAAAAGGGGTTCGCAAGCAATTTAGTACTCCTCTTTTTCTTCTTCCTCACCTTCGTGGATATCCGACTTCGGTTTGGAAAGTCCCTCTATCACAATGTGGTTCTTTTCTGCATAATCCCACAGAGCTGCGTGAATTGCTTCCTCTGCAAGCAGGGAACAATGTACTTTAACCGGTGGCAGTCCGTCCAATGCTTCCATGACAGCTTTGTTTGTTACTTCCATGGCTTCCCGAATGCTTTTTCCTTTTACCAATTCTGTCGCCATACTGCTGGTTGCAACAGCAGCTCCACAGCCAAAGGTCTTAAACTTACAATCTCTGATTATCTGGTTGTCATCAATATCTAAGTATATACGCATGATATCGCCACATTTTGCATTACCTACCGTACCGACGCCACTTGCTTCTTCTATTTCCCCTACGTTTCTGGGATTATTAAAATGATCCATTACTTTTTCACTGTACATATCGTTACCATCCTTATCTTTTATTTTCCGTTTTTTCTATTGAAATCCTCGTAAAGAGGCGACATATTGCGCATGTATTCTACGATTTCCTTAATTTTATCTACTACAAAATCGATTTCTTCCTTTGTATTTTCCTCGCTTAATGTGAGTCGCAGGGAGCCATGAGCAATCTCATGTGGCAGACCAATGGCTAATAATACGTGTGACGGATCCAGCGAACCTGAAGTACATGCAGAACCGCTGGAAGCACAAATCCCCTCGATATCCAGTTTAATCAAAAGGGATTCCCCTTCTACAAAACGGAAGCTAAAATTCACATTATTGGGAAGTCTTTTTTCTGCATCACCATTTAACCGGCAATAAGGCACTTCGGCAGCGATGCGTGTTATCATATAATTTCTTAACTCTATTTCCTTCTTTGTCTTTTCTTCCATAATGGAAAATGCTCGTTTTACTGCTGCACTGAGTCCTACAATACCTGTCACATTCTCTGTACCGGCTCTACGTGCCCGTTCCTGCTGTCCGCCATGTACAAAGGAGCGAATCTTAACCCCTTTGCGAATATATAGAAATCCGATTCCCTTTGGTCCATTTAATTTGTGACCACTCGCACTCAGCATGTCTATATGATATTCCTCTACATCAATCGGAACTTGTCCAAATGCCTGTACTGCATCGGTATGAAATAGAATCCCATGTTCTTTTGCTATTGCACCAATTTCCTTAATCGGTTGTATAGAACCAATTTCATTGTTTGCAAACATAATGGAAATGAGAATTGTATCCGGACGAATTGCTTTTTGTAATTCCTCTAATTTCAAAATCCCATTTTCGTCTACGTCCACATACGTAATTTCAAATCCTTTACTCTGTAAATATTCACAGGTATGCAGAATCGCATGATGCTCAATCCTGGAAGTGATGATATGCTTTCCTTTATTGGCATAGGCATCTGCGGTTGCCTTCAATGCCCAGTTATCTGCCTCCGAGCCTCCTGCAGTAAAATAAATCTCATTCGTAGCGGCATGCAATGTATTTGCAATGGTTTCCCGTGCATCAGTAACTGCCTTCTTGCTTTCCGCACCCAACGAATAAATACTGCTTGGATTTCCGTAGTATTCTGTAAAGTATGGCAGCATAGCCTCTACTACTTCCGGTGCTGTCTTTGTCGTGGCGGCATTATCCAAATATATTGTTTTGTTCATTTAATTGTACTCCAATCTGCGATTTCAACTCGCTTCTGTATCATATAATTCTTCCTAATTTCATTTCCTAGTAAGTTGATAAGAATTAGGTAATTAAATAATAACACCACTGTTTTGTTCTGTCAATATTTAAGCATACATATACATAAATAAATAGTCTTGAAATGAGAATTTTATGCGTAAAGTCACTCCTCTCATTAGCGGAACGCTTATTTTAACAGCTACCGGTCTTCTCACTCGTGTCATTGGTTTCTTTTATCGTGTTTATCTGTCCCGTTCTTTCGGGGAGGAAGGCATGGGTATCTATCAATTGATTGCACCCGTTCTGGCACTCTCTTTTTCTATTTGCGTCGCCGGTATCCAGACCGCGATTTCAAAATATGTTGCCAGCGAAACCACCACACATAATTATCGTTCTTCCTTTCAGATTTTATTATGTGGAATAGGTACTTCCATTGTCCTGTCCTTATTGTTCAGCAATCTTGTATACCAATATGCACTACCGATTGCAACAAATCTGTTATTGGAAGCACGTTGTGCACCACTACTTCGTATCATAGCCATTTCCATTCCGTTTGCATCCCTGCACGCCTGCATCAATGGCTATTTTTATGGAATTAAAAAAACTGCTATTCCCGCCATAACACAGCTGGCAGAACAACTCGTCCGTGTTGGCAGCGTTTATTATCTTATGTACCTGAGTATGCAAAACGGATACACTCTTACTATAAGCTGTGCCGTTGTTGGCCTCGTTTTCGGAGAAATCGCCTCGATGCTGATAAGTCTCATCGCTATATATGTTCGTTTTTATCACGTACGTACACAAATAGTTCTTCCCGTTTTTTCAGAATATATTGATTTCTCCAAAAAAATAATTTCTCTTGCACTTCCATTAAGTGCAAACCGAGTTGTGTTAAATCTCTTGCAGAGTGTTGAGGCAATTCAAATTCCAAACTGTCTGGTAAAACATGGACTCTCTACCTCCTCCTCGCTTTCCACCTATGGAGTATTAATGGGAATGAGTTTTCCTTTGATTTTCTTTCCTTCTGCACTTACCAATTCTCTGGCTGTCATGCTTCTTCCCACCATATCGGAAGCAGAAGCTACAGGAAATAAAACCGCTATTCGGCACACAATTACGAAAACACTTCATACCTGTATTGGTCTTGGCGTGGTAAGCACCTGTGGATTTTTGTTCTTTGGTAAATGGCTTGGAATCTTTCTTTTTTCAAATGAAACTGCCGGCAATTACATTATGACACTTAGTTTTCTTTGTCCGTTTCTTTATCTTACAACTACCTTGAACAGCATTCTGCATGGCTTTGGAAAGACAAAAATTACGTTCTGCTTTTCTATCCTCAGTCTTGGAATTCGTCTGCTTTTTGTATTTTTTGCAATTCCACTGGTGGGAATTCGCGGCTATTTATATGGTTTATTACTGAGCGAACTTATACATACCCTATTGCTTCGAATCATGGTACAGCGTATTGCCTTTTCTTGATTTTACAGGCACTTTTCTTGCACTTTCTCGCTATCTATACTATAATTGGTGTGTTTGACAGTACGAAATGTCAGGCACACAGCTTAAATACTAAGGAGATTAACAATGGGATTTGATTTTATTAAAAAGCTTCCAACCCCCGAAGAGATACGCGAACAGCTTCCTCTTCCTACAGAATTGGTTGCTATAAAAGCTAAGAGGGATCAGGAAATAAAGGATGTTATTACCGGAAAATCAAACAAGTTTTTAGTTATCATTGGACCTTGTTCTGCCGATAACGAAGATTCTGTCTGTGATTATATCAGCAGACTTGCAAAAATCAATGATAAAGTAAGTGATAAATTAATTTTAATTCCCCGTATTTATACCAATAAGCCAAGAACCACTGGGGAAGGCTATAAGGGTATTGTGCATCAGCCGGACCCAGAGAAAAAAGAGGACTTTCTACAAGGACTTATTGCTATGCGTAAAATGCATATTCGTGCAATTGAAGAAACCGGGCTTACTGCAGCAGACGAAATGCTCTATCCTGAAAACTGGGGTTATGTATCCGATATTCTGTCTTACGTAGCAATTGGTGCCCGTTCGGTTGAGGATCAGCAGCATCGTTTAACCGTCAGTGGTTTTGATGTTCCTTCTGGAATGAAAAATCCAACAAGTGGCGACTTCTCCGTTATGCTTAATTCGGTATACGCTGCACAGCACTCACACTCTTTTATTTATCGTGGCTACGAAGTGAAAACTACTGGAAATGAGCTTGCACACACCGTATTACGCGGTGCTGTCAGCAAACATGGCAACGCCGTTTCCAATTATCACTATGAAGACTTGAACAGGCTTTTGGAAATGTACGGAACCATGGATTTGAAATATCCAGCAACCATTATTGATTCTAACCACTCCAATTCCAACAAGCAATATGAGCAACAGGTTCGTATCGTAAAAGAAGTTATGCACAGTCGTAAATTAAATGCTGATATTCACGATCTGGTAAAAGGTGTTATGGTGGAAAGCTACATTGAAGAAGGCTGTCAAAAAGTAGGTGCCGGTATCTATGGCAAATCTATCACTGACCCATGCCTGGGCTGGGAAGCCAGTGAACAACTCATTTATGACATTGCAGAATACTAAATTTCCTATTACATAAAAAAGCTCATCCACGTGGATGAGCTTTTGCATATACTTCTCTTATTTTATTGTGATTCATATTGGCATATATCTGTGTCGTCGAAATATCGGAATGTCCTAACATTTCCTGTACACTTCGCAAATCGGCGCCATTTTCTACCAGATGTGCAGCAAAGGAATGACGAATCGTATGTGGAGTGATGTCGGCATCAATACCTGCCTTCTTCGCATAATACTTAATCAACTTCCAAAATCCCTGACGGCTCATTGCCTGTCCGGAACAATTTACAAAAAGAATATCTTCTTCTTTATTCAAAATCATGGCATCTCTGGATTTATTTAAGTAAGAAAGCAAAGCTCTTTTTGCTTCTGCACCAAATGGAATAACTCTCTCCTTATGTGCATCTTTGCAGACAATAAATCCCATTTGCAAATTAATATCTTCTACCTTCAATGATATCAATTCCGTAACACGGATTCCAGTTGCATACAACAATTCCAGCATTGCTTTGTCCCGAAGTTCCTTGGGCATCTCACCTCTTGGCTGCTCCAACAGGCTAACCACTTCCTCCGTAGATAAAATCTCCGGTACCTTCTTATCAATCTTGGGTGCCTTTAAAGGTTCTGATATATCTTCTGAAATCTTGTCTTCTTTTACCAGAAAATGATAAAATGCCTTAATAGAAGCGATATATCTGGAAACAGTCGTTGCTGCAAACTTGTTTTTCTCCAAATAAAGAATATAGGAATTCAAGTTCGTTGTCGTTACCTTATCAACAGAATTGATTCCCTGCTCCTGCATATAGTGATACATTTTTTCCAAATCACGCTTGTAAGAAAGTTCGGTATTGTTAGATGTCTTCTTCACGTTATGTAAATAAGAAATAAATGCTATAATCTCCTGCTCCATATTGTACCAAACCCTTCCCCTCAAAATATTTCCTGCAAGTTCAGACTGCTTAGATAATATTATAATGATAATTTTAAAGAAAAGCAATTAGTATTTTTGGCGTTTTTATCACATTTTAAGGGGTTTTCAGGGAAAAGCACAAGATGTCGTCAACTGATTTTTCATTCTGTACTATATGTTGTAAAAATATTTATTAAAAATTTTTTACATTAATTTCAAAAATATTACAATATCCGATATTAGATTTGGATTTACATAACTTTCAGTTAAAATTCCGATTATGACAACTCCTATACCTATCAATAGTTTTATTGTATATAAGCCTTTTGCATTACCCTTTCTAAAGTTTTGGCATTGATGAAATATTCCATAAAATGCCGGCATATAAATCAATATCTGGGGGAAAATGCATGCAAAAAATAAAATTCCCCCCTTTATTCCAAATCTACTTACCATAATAGCCCCCATCAGTCCTAACGAGAAACCATACCATGTGGAAAACAAATATCCCACCGCTCCACCTATTATGGTAGTGCTTAAGACCAGAATCAATACAACAATTTGAAAACGGTTTTGCAATACCTCCCAGAAAAGTGTTCTCTTATCCACCTGTAAATACTGTAATCTTTCCAGTGCATAAATACTAAAATAACCCTCTTGCAGGAATTCTGCTTTAGAAAAAATAACCACAAAAACAATTCCAATCAAAAAACCTATTATAAAGACATAGAGCATACCCGGCTTCTTATGTTCTAACATTAAGTGCATTTTTTTAGGCATATATAAGAAAATCACCTGTCGTGTTTTTTCTAATATATGCCTAATTCCTTTTAAAGATACTTGTTTTTATACGCCAGAATTGCGGATATCGTCTTGGAATCCTGAATCGTTCCATTGTATATCATCTCTTCAAGTGTACCGATTTCATATGCTTCCACATTGATAAATTCATCCTCATCCAAATGCTGTTTACTTGGAATCAGCTTATTTGCCACATAGATATCTATCTTTTCATTACAAAATGCTACTGTTGTACGAATCGTAATGAGCAGTTCCGCCTCTTCCGCCCGATAACCTGTTTCTTCTTCCAGTTCTCGAAGCGCTGCTACCTTCGTCGGTTCTTCTGCTCCGTTCAATCCTCCCGCAGGTATTTCTATCGTATATCGATCCAATGCATTCCGGTACTGCCGGACCATCAGTATCCTACCCTCTTTGGTAACCGGAACAACGGTCGCTGCACCTTTATGCCCTATAAAATCCCACTTTACCACATTTCCATTTGGAACCTGTACGGTATCCTTATAGAAATTTATAATAGAACCTTCATAAACCAATTCTCTTTTTATTCGTTCAAATTCTTTTCCCATATGCATCTACCTATTTGCATTCTGTTAATAATTTTTCCACACTTGCCAATTTTACACAAAGGACAAAGATATCCGTAGCTTCTTTCATTTCCTCCGGTGTCGGGAAAGAAGGTGCAATACGAATACTACTGTCATTTGGATCCTTTTTGTATGGATAAGTTGCTCCGGCACCAGTAAGCGTTACACCCGCCTCTTTACATTTTGCAACGATGCTCTTTGCACAGCCTTCCATGGAATCGAAGGCAATAAAGTATCCACCAATTGGTTTTACCCAGGTGCCTATCTCCAAGCCCGTCAGATCCTCTTCCAGCACATTCAGAACGGCTTCAAACTTAGGTCTTAAAATGTCTGCCTGCTTCTTCATCTGCGCTCTGATTCCATCCACATTTTTAAAATACTGCACATGTCTTAATTGATTAATTTTATCATAACCGATGGTTTGAATGGTCATGGACTTTTTCATTTCCGCTAAGTTTGCTTTGGAAGATGCAATTGCTGCTATTCCAGCACCTGCAAAGCTAATTTTGGATGTAGAGCAAAACTCATAAACCATATCTTCATTTCCGCGTTTTGCACATTCACCCAGTATTTCTAAGATTTCTGTCTGCTTATCTTCATATAAATGATGTGCAATATAGGCATTATCCCAAAAAATACGAAAATCTGCCGCCGCTGGTTTTAGACCCGCAAATCGTTTTACGGTATCATCCGAATAAGATACTCCCTGTGGATTGGAATATTTTGGCACACACCAGATTCCCTTTACACTTGCATCTTTATTCACAAGTTCTTCTACCATATCCATATCTGGTCCACTTTCAGACATCGGAATGTTAATCATTTCAATTCCAAAATGCTCTGTAATAGCAAAGTGTCTGTCATATCCCGGTACCGGACATAAAAACTTCACTTTTTCCAATTTACACCATGGTGTACTGCCGAGCACCCCATGTGTCATAGAACGTGAAACGGTATCATACATTATACTCAAGCTTGCATTCCCACATACAATTACATTTTCACTTGCGACTCCCATTAAGTCACCCATTAATTTACGTGCTTCCGGAATACCCTCCATCACACCATAATTTCTGCAGTCATCACCTGCTTCTGTTTTTAGAATAGAATTTGAATTGAATGTATCCATGATATCCATGGTCATATCCAATTGTGCTACAGAAGGTTTTCCCCTAGCCATATTAAGCTGTAAACCTTTTCCTTTTGCATCTACATACTGATGTTCCAATTCATTCTTTAAAGCGGTCAGTTCTTCTTTGCTTAACTTTCTGTACGACTTCATCCTGTCACCATCCTAAATATTTTTTTCATTTCGTCCTTTTTTAAAGACTCTCCTCAGTGTCCGTCTACCAAAGACATTTGTTTACCTGGCAAATATGCACTTCGGTTATTTTACTACAAAGAGCTTTTATATACAAGATATTTTATAAAGAAAAATTACTTTTGGGCAAAAAACTTGGATAAACCCCTAAAAAAGTGGTCAAACACCTATTTTACTAAAAATAAGTATTTAACCACTTTCTTACTTGTAAGCCTGTATCAATTACATGAATTTACTTCGCGTAATCAATAACACGGCTTTCCCTTATAACATTAACTTTAATCTGTCCAGGATATTCTAACTCAGCTTCAATTTGTTTTGAAATATCTCGAGCTAATAATATCATGTCAGCATCGCTAATTTGATCTGGAACTACCATAACACGAATCTCTCTACCTGCCTGAATAGCAAATGATTTGTCAACACCTTTAAAATTGTTGGTTATATCTTCTAATTGTCTTAGTCTACTAGTATATGTTTCCAGCGTTTCTCTTCTCGCACCTGGTCTTGCTGCGGAAATTGTATCAGCAGCTTGTACGATACATGCGATTAAGGATTGTGGTTCTACATCTCCATGATGAGATTCAACAGCATTGATAACGATTGCTGTCTCTTTGTATTTTCTACATAATTCAACACCAAGCTGAATATGTGAGCCTTCCATCTCATGATCCACAGCTTTACCTATATCATGAAGTAAACCTGCACGTTTCGCCATTCTAACATCCAATCCCAATTCAGAAGCCAATAAGCCCGAAAGCTGTGCTACTTCTATGGAATGCTTTAATGCATTTTGACCATAACTAGTTCTAAATTTCATCTTGCCAAGTAATCTTACTAATTCAGGATGAATGCCATGTACTCCAACTTCCAAAGTTGCGGCTTCACCTTCCTCTTTGATCATTACTTCTACTTCTTTTTGCGCCTTTTCAACCATCTCTTCAATTCTAGCCGGATGTATACGTCCATCTACAATTAATTTTTCAAGGGCAATTCTTGCGACTTCACGACGAATCGGATCAAATCCGGATAAAATAACTGCTTCCGGTGTATCATCAATGATTAAATCTACACCAGTTAAGGTTTCGAGCGTTCTGATATTTCTACCCTCTCTACCAATAATTCTACCTTTCATTTCATCGTTTGGAAGCTGAACAACTGAAATTGTAGTTTCAGATACATGATCTGCTGCACATCTTTGAATTGCAGTTACTACGTATTCCTTTGCTTTTTTGTCTGCTTCTTCTTTTGCTTTGCTCTCCATTTCTTTAATGAGCATTGCACTTTCATGTTTAACTTCGTCTTCAACAATTTTCAACAAATAATCTTTTGCTTGTTCGGAGGTTAATCCAGAGATTCGTTCCAGTTCCTGTACTCTTTGCTCATTTAACTTTGCAATGTCTTCTTTTTGCTTTGATAACTCTTCTTCCTTTGCATTTAAGCTTGCTTCTTTTTTCTCAATTGCATCGGCTTTTTTATCAATGTTTTCTTCTTTTTGCTGAACACGTCTTTCATAACGTTGTGCTTCGGCTCTGCGTTCTTTTACTTCTTTATCCAATTCGTTTTTCGTACGAATAGATTCTTCCTTAATTTCCAGCAGACCTTCACGTTTTTTCGTATCAGCAGTTTTTAGAGCTTCATCGATAATTTCTCTAGCTTTGTCTTCTGCGTTGCCTATTTGGGACTCTACAATTTTCTTTCTGTAAGCAGTACCAATAACGGCTCCAACAGGAACACCAACTACAAGAGTTACTACGACAGCAATAATAATTCCAGCCATATACAGGAGCACCTCCTTATTTAATTTTCATTGTACTAATATCATTATAGAATGTATGCATTTCATTATGTACATTCTAACACGCAATTTTACAACACTTAAATTTTAAACTGTATTTGTAGTTATGTCAAGTAAAACAAGTTTTTCAATCATAATATTCAGCAGTTTGTATAACTTTCTTTATATTTTCACTCGAAAACCCTTTTCGATATAGAAATGCATATAATCGCATTTTTTCCTGATTGGTAGCAATCCTTGCATCAAAATGTTTCTTTTCGACCAGCTTTTTAATCATTACAAGCTCATTTTCCTGTATATCTTCCTCCTGCAATTCCTCAAAAGTACTATTTATCAGTTCTCTGTCTATTCCCTTTTTTAACAGATCCATCTCCATACGTTTTTTACTTTTCATCCCCATATTATATTCAATAAATTGTGCCGTATAACGAACATCATCTATATAATGATAAGACTTCACGTATGCAATCGCTTCCTCAATTATTTTCTCATGATAGAAGCCAAGACGCAGTTTATTTCGTAATTGATTTTCTGTATATTCCTTGTTTTTCAATAAATTCATACTACGAAGCTTTGCACGTTTGGGTAATACCTTATTCATTAATTCTTCATAGTCTTCTTCAGCAATTTCCTGTTCTTCCTTTATATGGTAAAGACGCAATTCGCCTTTGTATAATACAAAGGCGAATTCATAATCGATATAAACTTTACTTCTTGCTTTAGAGATTTCTGTAATCTTTGTAACAATCACAAATAATTCCTCCTCGAAAAGCACTCTATAAATCTCTGTTCTCATATTGGTTTATAGACGTTATCCAATAACCTATTTATCTGTTGTCTTTGATTCCGCATCCTTTTTTCCACCAGCGTCCTTATTATCAACAGCTTCCTTTCCCTTCTTGATATCCTGGACTTCTTCTTTGCATCCATCCAATCCAAAATGGTTTCTTACTTTTTGAGAAATTTCTTCACAGATTTCTTTATTTTCTTTTAAATATGTTTTGGCATTTTCCCTTCCCTGCCCGATTTTATTCCCTTGATAAGCATACCAGGCACCGCTCTTATTTACAATATCTACTGTTGCAGCTAAGTCAAGAATATCTCCTTCTCTGGAAATACCTTCACCAAACATAATATCAAATTCCGCCTCTTTAAATGGTGGTGCTATCTTATTCTTTACTACTTTTACTCTGGTTCTATTTCCAATCACTTCTCCACTCTGCTTCAAAGATTCAATTCTTCTTACATCTAAACGAACGGAAGAATAGAACTTGAGTGCACGTCCACCTGTCGTTGTTTCCGGACTTCCAAACATTACACCAACCTTTTCACGTAACTGATTGATAAAGATAACGGTACAGTTGGATTTACTAATGACCGCTGTCAGCTTACGAAGCGCCTGCGACATCAGTCGAGCCTGCAATCCCACATGGCTGTCACCCATATCACCATCAATTTCTGCCTTTGGCACCAAAGCAGCAACCGAATCGACTACCACAACATCAATTGCACCGGAACGTACCATGGTTTCTGTGATTTCTAAACCCTGCTCTCCTGTATCCGGCTGTGAAATATAGAGATTATCTATATCTACACCTATATTCTTTGCATAAACCGGGTCTAAAGCATGTTCTGCATCAATAAAACCGGCAATTCCGCCCCTTTTCTGTACCTCTGCTATCATATGTAATGTAACGGTAGTCTTACCACTGGATTCCGGTCCGTATATTTCTACGATTCTTCCTTTTGGTATACCACCTAAACCTAATGCAATATCTAAACTCAAGGAACCTGTCGGTATCGTTTCTACATTCATCTGAACGGCCGGATCGCCAAGCTTCATAACGGCTCCCTTACCAAATTGTCTTTCTATCTGTCCCAGCGCAGCGTCTAAAGCTTTTAGTTTGTCTTCTCTTTCCATTCCAAATCTCCTTTTTTGAAGAACATCTGTTCTTATGTTATTCATAATAAAACATCTGTTCGATTTTGTCAACTATATATTAGTTTTGTTTTTCTTTTTTTAGTATAGAATATTACATGTCCTATAAATGACACTCAATGACATCCCTCCCATATTTTTTATTAATCTTTTTTGAAAATATTGGCAGAACTGCCATGATTCAAGGAAAACACTTTTACGATAACCGTCTTCCTAAAGACATTATTACTTTATCATACTTTTTCTTGCAAAGCAACCAATTTTCGGGAATCCTTTACCCCTTACAAGCGAAGTACTAAAAAACCTCTTTCCGGAATATAATTTCGCATATTGTATTCCGAAAAGAGGCTTTTGGTATATGGAATTCTGTATATATCTCCCGTCTGAATATTAAAATGACTTCAGATAGTTTTCGTAATCTTTATATGTTACGGTTACCCAGCCAACCCCATTTTCATTTGCATAGTTAAATCCTACTTCCATCCCCATTGGAGTGTAGAAAATAATATTAGAATCTGCACTCGCCAATTCTTCTGCTATTTCTCCGTCGGTCAGATTATCAACTGCCGGAATCTTACCGTCATATTCATTCTGTGCTTCATTTCGTTCTCGAAAAGTACTTGCAAAAGCTTCATCTACGTCTAGTATTTTGTCATTTTCAAGTATTACCCCATTTTGAAGATCTACATTAATACCATATAAATCGAAGCCGCCTGTACCATCAATTGCATATTCCTCATTCAGTAAAATGCTTAATGTACGGTCATCATTAAATGTTATATATGAGTCCGTACTCAGTTCCATCGTTCCCTCATAATCGCTTTCGGAATAATTTTTAAAATAGTTGCCTGCCATATAGGCCGAATAAGCCATTATTTCATCATTTAACTCATCAATATTGGGAATATCCCCTTCTAATTGATAATATGCAACACGCAATAATACATTGCCATTATCCGATTGATATTCATAGTATTTGCGATTAACCTGATAGTCTACGCTCTCATCAATGCACTCTACAATATTATCGTAATATTCTCCTGTAAAATCCGCCTTACTGTGATTCTTATGGTCTGTTCCCCAACGATTCTCATAATCATCTGTAAGAAATGGATCTGTTCCATCAGCCTCCTGATTTGGCTGCAGGTCTTCTTCTTTTCCGCGTTCTTCCTCATCTCCAAAAAAATTATCATCTGTGGAATCCTGCCCATTATCTGGAGCCTGTACATTTTCCTCCGGTACTTCTGTGTAGTTATTTGTTCCATTTGTCTGACTGCTTTTTACTGTTATAAGCATAACTGAAAAAATTGTAACTGCAAATAATAGCAAAAACAAAATCACTGCACCAATCACCACTGCAACAATTACCGTCGTATCATTTTTTTTAGGTGCCTGATTAACCGGAACATAACCCGGATTATAATACTGTGTATTCATATCTGCATAACTCCGGTCACCATTCCGTTTCAGGTTATTTATCTGTGTATTATTCTGCCCGTTGTCTGATTCCAAGTGGTATCCACAGCTCTGACATACACCATCACGTGTCAAAGCTCCACATTTTGGGCAAAAATCAAATCTCTCTGTTTGTTCCTTCATTTTTATTCCCATCTGTGACCTTTGGTCACGTACAAATCAATAGTGTGAAATAATTGTCAAATTATTTCACTCTTATCTCCAAACGTAATCTGGCTATAATATTCCAGAATGCACTTACGCATTAAAATCAAAGCTGCTGCAACAGTATTTTCCCTTATCTGCGCACGCGTTCCACTAAAATGATTTTCCTGCACAGTCGTTTTTCCACATACGTTACAGCCTATGTATACAAGTCCGACCGGTTTCTCCTGTGTGCCACCATCCGGTCCCGCAATACCAGTTACCGATACTGTCACATCTGCCTTACTTACCAGGGAAGCACCCTTTGCCATTTCCTTTGCAACGATTTCACTCACTGCACCATTTTTGTCAAGCGTACTTTTTTTGATTCCTAAAATCTTGCGTTTTGCTTTATTTGAGTATGTAATATGTCCCGATTTAAATACCTCGGATACCCCCGGCACATTAATAAGTCTGGCCGCCAACAGTCCGCCGGTACAGGATTCTACGGTTGCTACTGTCAGTTTATTCGCAAGCAATAAATCTACTACTGCTTTTTCAAGCGTTGTATTTTCTTCCGTAGAATATACACTCTCTCCAAACCGTACTTTTAATTCTTTTACCAATGGTTTTACTAATTTTTTTGCTTCTTTTTCATTCTCTGCTTTTGCTGTTACACGCAAATGTATTTCACCCATTTTGGCATAAGGTGCAAGTGTTGGATTTGATTGTTCTTCCATCAAGTCCGCTACAATTGTTTCCACCTTACTTTCACTTATTCCACAGATTTTGACTATTTGTGAATAAATAATACCCGGTTCCATATGATTCAGATAATCTCGAATGCTGTTTTCAAACATTGGTATTAATTCATTTGGCGGTCCCGGCAATAATATGATATGCGTACCATTTTCCTCTATAATCAATCCCGGTGCCGTACCATTTTCATTATCAATGATAATCGCACCTTCCGGCATCATAGCCTGTTTCCAATTATTCTCCGTCATTTCTGCTTTTTTAGATTTAAAATAACGTTCAATTCTCTCTTTGGAATGTTTATCCATAAATAAGTCTTTGTGAAATACCTTTGCAACTACTTCTTTGGTTAAATCGTCCTGTGTTGGTCCCAAGCCGCCTGATAAAATCACAACATCAGCGCGTTTGCATGCCACCTCTACCGCTTCGGTTAAACGTTCCTCATTATCACCCACTACACTCTGGTGATAGCAGGAAAGTCCTAAAGCAGCACATTTTTCTGCCAAATAAGCAGCATTCGTATTTACAATATTGCCAAGTAATATTTCTGTTCCTACTGAAATAAGTTCAACAACCATCACTTAACATCCTCTTTCATCACATTTTTATTTTTTACAAGGTAATCGATTAGTGATACTACTGTCAAAATAAGCGCTATCCAGGTTACCATTTGTGTTAGAATTGCAATTGCGGTAATGTCTGCAATCAATAAACAAATCATAACCATCTGAAATGTGGTTTTAAATTTTCCCCAATAGCTGGCAGCAATCACAACTCCATTATCCGAAGCAATCAAACGAAAACCACTGATAATAAATTCACGGCTGATAATAATGATAACCATCCATGCCGGCAGCTTTGCCATTTCAACCAGGCAAATCATAGCCGCACATACCAGAAGCTTATCTGCCAAAGGATCCATAAATTTTCCGAAATTCGTTACCAGATTATACTTACGTGCAATCTTACCATCTAATAAATCCGTAAGACTTGCTATAATAAAAATAGCCAGTGCAATCCACTTAGACACCGGTCCTGCATAATCGGTCAACATAAAAAACACAAAAAAAGGTATCATCGCTACACGTATTAAAGTCAGTTTATTTGGTAAATTCATGCATTACTCCCATCTTCGTGCTTTAGCACGACTTAAAATCAATAGTTGAATATGCCCTTCATTCAACATTACTCCCATCTTCGTGCTTTAGCACGACTTAAAATCAATAAACCAGTTCCCCGATAATGTCATATTCATTTGAACCGGTAACCTTTGCAGTCACATAATCTCCAGTCATCAGTTCTCTTTCCGTATTAATGAACAGATATCCGTCTACATTTGGTGCATCTTTATAGGTTCTAGCAACGTAAGCATTTTCATCGGCTACTTTTCCCTCAATAATTGCATCGACTGTCCGTCCAATCATGTTCTCCGCTTTTTCAAAGGCAATTTCCTGTTGCAGCTCCATGATTTCTGCCTGATGCCGTTGTTTTACTTCCTCTTCAATCTGGCCTTCCATCTCCGCAGCCGGGGTATTTTCTTCCGGTGAATAAGTGAATACTCCAAGACGGTCAAACTCCATCTCATCAACAAAGTTCATTAGTTCTTCATGGTCAGCCTCTGTTTCCCCTGGAAATCCAGTTATCAACGTTGTACGCAGGCAGATATCCGGTATCTCTGTACGGAGTCTGGCAATTATTTCACGAATTTCTGTCTGATTTGTTCTGCGACCCATTCTTTTCAAAATCGCATCTGAGGCATGCTGAATCGGCATATCCAGATAATGACAGACCTTTTTCTCTGTCTTGATTGCCTGAATCAGTTCGTCATTAATTTCTTCTGGGTAACAATAGAGAATACGTATCCAGTATAAGCCCTTAATTTTACATAATTCATGTAATAATTGCGGTAATTTCCTGCTTCCATAAATATCCAGTCCATAGAGCGTTGTTTCCTGTGCAACTAAAATAATTTCTTTTGCACCATTTTCCACCAGCTGCTCTGCCTCTGCTATCAGACTTTCCATGGGAATGCTTCTGTAATTTCCACGAATCTTCGGAATAATACAATACGTGCAGTGCTTGTCACAACCCTCTGCTATTTTCAAATATGCAAAATGTCCCCCCGTGGTTACTACTCTTTTCTTTCCATAAACTGGGGTTAAATTAATGTCCTCAATATGATTTTCGTGTTTGCCTTCTAATACTGCATCGACTGTTTCCACGATTTTATCAATCGCAGAGGTCCCTAGAATGGCATCGACTTCTTCTATTTCTGTTTGAATTTCTTCTTTATACCGTTGTGCAAGACAGCCTGAAACAATCAGTGCCTTACAGCTTCCACTTTTCTTCAATTCCGCCATTTCCAGTATGGTGTTAATACTTTCTTCCTTGGCATCATTAATAAAACAGCAGGTATTTACTACAATAATGTCTGCATCTGCTTCATCATCTGTAAAGGTGTATCCCTTATCTACCAGCATTCCAAGCATGACCTCGGAGTCTACCAGATTCTTGTCGCAGCCTAATGATACAAATAATATCTTCATCTATCTTTCCTTTTCTGCTATAATTCAAGCACATATCCATTTCATATTACATGAAAAAAAGGAAGAAATCACTTTAAGCCATTTCTCCCTCCACAATTTCTATTCTTCTTCAACGCCTGTAATCTTGATTTTTCCCTGGTTCAACTCCTCAACGGCGATAGAAAGTGGTTTTTTGCCAACTTCATCGATAAGAGGTTCCTCACCTGCGATGATTTGTCTGGCTCTTTTGGACGTAGCCATTACAATAGAATATCTACTATTAACAACTAATTGTTCTCCTTGTTCTACCTCGCTGTTTACTACGTTCATTAAATCTGTGTAAGATGGATGTAACATAAAATTATTCTCCTTTCGAAAGATGTTTCAAATCTTTTCTAATTGTTTGTATAAAGTCCTTGTTTCTAAGAGGTGCATTATGTGCGGTTCGGATAATTGTATGCAATTCCTTCACACATTCCTTTAAATCATCATTAATTACAATATAATCATAATTCTCAATGCCTTCTGCTTCCTCGTCAGCTCTTGCAAGGCGCTGATGAATCACTTCGGCTGTTTCTGTGCCACGCCCAACTAATCGTTTCTCTAATTCTGCAACACTTGGAGGCATCACATATACTAACAGTGCAGTTTTAAATTTTTCTTTTATTTTCAATGCACCCTGAATTTCAATTTCCAGAATAACATCTTTCCCTGCATCTAATTGCTGTTCCACATATGCTTTTGGCGTTCCATAATAATTATTACAGTATTTCGCATATTCAATGAGTCCGCCTTCTTTTATCTGTTCTTCAAATCGCTCTCTGGTAACAAAGAAATAATCCCTGCCATCTACTTCTCCCGGTCTTGGTTCTCTGGTTGCCATTGAGATAGATAATGCATAATTATCATATGTCTGAAGCAGTTGTTTCATCACAGTTCCCTTACCTGCTCCCGAAAAACCAGACACAACTACTAAAATGCCTTTGTTATTTTTCATATTCCGTACTCCTAGTCTGTTTCTATTTCCTCTTGCGCACGTCCGGCTATTGTTTCCGGCAAAAGCGCCGATAATACAAGCTGGCTATTCGACATTACCAATACTGCTTTCGTCTTTCTCCCCTGCGTTGCATCAATTGCCATGCCGGATTCTTTTGCTTTCTGTACCATACGCTTCACCGGTGCGGAATCAGGGCTGACAATCGCAATAATCTTACCTGTATTCACAATATTCCCAAATCCGATATGAATCAATCTGTCCATGCTCTGCTCTTTCTGGTTATTCGATATTTTGAATTTGTTCCCTTACTTTTTCAATTTCTGTTTTTAATTCAATCGCGTGATTTGAAATTTCAAGGTCATTGGCTTTTGATAAAATCGTATTTGCCTCACGGTTCATTTCCTGTGCAATAAAATCCAGTTTACGACCAATGCTTCCGCCTTCCACCAGAGTATTTTTCGTTGTTTCAATATGGCTCTTCAAGCGAACGATTTCTTCATCCACACACACTTTATCCGCAAAAATAGTGACTTCCATCAATAATCTATTTTCATCTACTTTCGTATCTTCCAATAAATCCTTGACCTTTTCTTCTAATTTCTCTTTATATTCTGCTATAATCTGCGGCGAGCGGGAAGAAATAAAATCCACATTCCTGAGCATACCATCTAATTTTTCAATCAAATCCTCTTTTAGATGTTCACCCTCTATGATTCTGGTCTGTACAAATCCTTCTGCTGCTCCTTCAATGGCTTTCGCAAGCCCTTTCCAGATTTCTTCTTCATCAATATTCTGTTCTTCCATCGTGAAAACTTCCGGATATCTCGATAAGGACGAAATACGGACATCATTATCCATACCGAAATCCTCTGCCATTTTCTGTAAATAAGTCATATACTCTCTGGCAACATCCGCATTGTATTTAATGCACACATTATTTTCACTAAAATCTTCATAAGTAACAAAGATGTCTACTTTACCTCTTTGGATATACTTCTTTAAAAGATTGCGGATAGATGATTCGAAGAAGTTTAACTTCTTAGGCATCTTGATATTTGCATCAAGATACCGATGGTTTACCGATTTCATCTCTACCGTAAATTTGCGGTCACCATCTGCTACTTCGCATCTGCCGAATCCAGTCATGCTCTTAATCATGTACTTTCCTCTTTTACCTTTTTTTCATTAACATACTTCATTTTATTATAGAGCAAGTCCCTTCTATCGTCAAGAAATTACTTGTTCGATTCCACTTATGTCTGCATCTATCAACAGGGAGTAATTCGTATAATAGACCACAAATCCCGGCTTTCCACCGCTTGGCTTTTTTACATTCTTTTTCTCTGTATAATCGATTTCTACCTTTTCCTGCCCTTTCCCCTTGGAATAATGAGCGGCTAATCTACCTGCTTCCTCAAAAGTTCTATCCGGCAATTCTTCTCCATTCGTCTTTACGATTACATGGGAACCCGGAATCCCTTTTGCATGGAACCACCAGTCATTACCAACCGCAAACTGAAAGGTCAGCTCCTCATTCTGAAAATTATTTTTTCCCACATACATGTGAAATCCGTCACTGCTGATATAATGAAATGGCTTACTGGTAACCTTGGTTTTCTTTGCATTTCCTTTGCGCCGGATATAACCATTCTGTGTCAGTTCTTCTTTGATTTGCACCAGATCTTCCTCCTGCAGTGCAATATCCAATGCAGCACTGACAGACTCCAGATGCGTAATCTCCTCTTTTGTTTCCTTTATAAGCTCGCTCAATGCCTCATAGGTTCTCTTTAACTTGCCGTATTTGTCGAAATATTTCTTTGCATTTTCCGATGCAGACAATTGGGTATCCAGGGGAATGGTAATCATTTCATTGGTATAATAATTCAAAGCTTCCATGGATTTTGCGCCTTCTTCAACTCCGTAGCCATAGGTGTTCAGAAGTTCTCCATATACTCTGAGCTTGTCTTTCTTTTCCGTATCCTTCATTTGCTTTAACTGCAAATCATATTTCTTTATATTTCGCTCCAATGCCGTCTGTACGACTCTGCGTAAATCTACGGATTTCTGTCTAATTCGGGTAATGGTATTTTTCTCTGCATAATAGGTTTCCAATAATGTCGATATGGACGCAAATTTTTTCGTCACGTCATCGCCATACAGGGTCAGTGGTATAGACGCATACTCTACCGGTACCCCATTTTCATACACAATATTGGGTACAAATTCCCCTTTTCTTACATACGCTAATACCTTTTCAAATGCCTCAAATAGTGCATGCTTCTGCTCTGCATCAATCACGTTCGTTGGTAAAGAAGCATCCACCTTCGCGAGATAACAAATCTCATTTGCCACGATGGGGGAAATGCCTGTATAAGTCGCATAGACTGCTTTAAATACCGGCATGGACTTTGCACAAAGACCTGCTGCAAAGGATTCTTCCGTTGCCTTAAGTGGATCCGCTTTATCCTGTGTTTCCGGTATAAAATAATCCCTTCCCGGAAGAACCTCACGCACGGAACTTACCATTCCTGAAATATGCTTGATGCTGTCAATGATACGGTTTTGGTCATCACAGAAAATAATATTGCTGTGTTTTCCCATAATCTCAATCATGAGATATTTCCGGCAGACATCTCCTAATTCATTTAAGTGCTCTACCTCTATTCGTATCACACGCTCCAGCCCCGGCTGTGTAATGCTGATAATTCTTGCATTCTGTAAGTGTTTCCGAAGAAGCATACAAAAATTAGGCGCCGTCAATGGACTGGTTTTATTATTTTCCGTAAAGTAAATAAGCGGCAACGATGCATCCGCAGATATCAACAGGCGGTATTGGTCTTTGCCTCCTGCTTTAATGGTGAGCATCAGTTCATCCTTTTCTGGCTGTGCAATCTTATAAATACGACCACCCACCATGCGTTTGCTGCATTCTGCCACTACATTTGCAATTGTTATTCCATCAAAAGCCATAATTATTCCTATCTGCGTGCATATACACGCGAAAATCAATATAAATGATTATGCACCAAGTAAAAAGCGCATATTGCTTAATTGCAGGTACATATCTTTTTCACTTGCCATATGCTCTATTTTGCGCATAAGTATATCTTTTTTATCACTCATACTCTTTAGTACAAAGTATTCCTGCTGTTTTTCATCCTGTTGTTTCATATATTCTGCCACTTCTGACAGGGATATCCCTTCCTTATAGGCGTCTCCCATAACAGAGGGCAAGTCAGACTCTTCGATCAATGTATCCACAAGTTTGTCAATAGCAGGCGCATATACCATAGATGCGATATCCACGTTAAAACGAATGGTACAGTCTGCTTCATTTACACATGCCACATTGAGTTTCTGAAATTGAACCGAATAGCCTGATTTTACTGCAAGCATTTCAAGCATGTCCAGCATTCTTTTCTGCTCTGCATTCATTGCACTTGCAACCATGGCATTCTTGGTTTCCTGAGGCATACTTTTCAGAAAATCCATGTTCATCATTGGCGGTATCTTCATGCCACCCAGCATACCATTTTGCTGCTGCGACTTTATCTGTTCCATAAAGGTATCGAGCATTTTATCATAATTCACTTCTTTTATTTCCATTGCTATACGAAACATATCACTTTCTCCTTCTATTTAGCCAACATATCTTCTAATAAATATACACGATTAAATGGTATGGAGAAATAATATCCATCCACAAAATCTTCCGTCATTTTCATCACTTCTCTGACAATGGAAACACCGACCGCTTCGCCTTCTTCCCTGGTCATATCTGCACGATATCGTGCAAGCATATCCTCTGGTACATTGATTCCTGTCATCTCATTCTTCATAAAAGTTGCATTTTTCAGACTAATCAATGGCATAACCCCACAGATAATCTTCGTATCCACCTGAGACTTAACATAGCGTAAAATAGCAACATCTTTTTCACTAAATAAGGGCTGTGTCATAAAAAACTCTGCTCCTGCGGCAATTTTCTTGCGCATTCTTTCTATTTCCACTTCCAGATTCACGCGATTATAATTCAAAGCACCACCATAGACCATTTCATTGCCCATGAATTGCTCCTTATTCATTTCCCGAACCATGTTCATCATACCCACTGCTTCATAATTGAATACACTTTTGATATCCTGTCGTGCGGTCATTGGAACCGGGTCCCCTGTAATAATCAACAGATTTTTGATTCCATTAATATGAGCACCCAGTAATTGGGAACGAATCGCAATTGCATTTTTATCACGGCAGCAAATATGGGGCATAACTTCCATTTTTACTTCGTTTGCGACTTTCACTGCCATTAGAATCGAATCCGCTCTGGTTCTTCCAGACGGAGAATCAGGAAATGTCAGAATATCCACATTGCAGTTCTTCAGAATATTGGCAGAATCCATAATTTTCTCAAAATCCGCATTGGGCGGTGGTGCCAGCTCTACTGCAATCAGCTTTTCGCCTGCAGGCTTTCTGCTTAAAAATCCATGTGCTGCCTCCTGGCTGCACACTTCCTTGTCGTAGTGCATTGGTACATTTTCCTTATCCGTTTTCACCAACGCCATATTTTGCTTTAACTTTTCAATGTAATGAGGATTGGTTCCACAGCAGCCACCAAGCAGGGCAATACCAAGCTTCGATATATCCTGCATCTTCTGCAAAAAGTAATCCATATTTTCCATAAATACAAGGCGATCCTGAATATTCTTAGGATAGCTGGCATTTGGTAATGCCGAAATATATTTATCCTTTGGAAATTCCAAATGCTGCATAATCCGGTATAAATGTCCCGGTCCTACTCCACAGTTAAATCCAACTGCCTCAATTTCCTTTATCTTTGACACCGTTTCCAGCAATCTTTTTGCACTCAAGCCTGTTTCTGTATAACCATGCTGATTCAGACAAAACTGTACTGCAATAAATACCTCTGGATTTTTTTCTTTCACATCACAAATAACCTGCTCAATACCTTCTATATTCGCAAATGTTTCAAATAATAGCAATGACACACCTTCTGCAATAAAGGTATCACACAGAAAGCGATACTCCTCATAAATATCCTCCGCTTCCATCGTGCGAAGCTCTGGCAAAGGACCTATATCACCTGCGATATAAATTGTATCTTCTGTCTTTTGGCTTGCTCTTCTGGCTGCCTGGCAGGCAGCCTTTATATTTTTTGCGACTGCTTCCCTGTCACAGGATAACGCTATTGTATTTGTAGCAAAGGTATTCGTCCGAATAAGCCTCGCACCTGCCTGCATATATTCCTCATGAATATTCTGCACCATATCTGGATTTTGTATGTTTGCAAGCTCCGGCAATCCACTTCCACCTTTTGCAGCATAATATGTGCCAAAAGCTCCATCACATAATATTTTATTTTTTTTCAGGTATTCCCTTATCTGCATTCTGTTTTCCTCATTTATCCTCTATATTTCAGTGAAAAGGAACTCCTTTTGTAAGAGTTCCTCTTGTTGAAATCTATTTATCTGATTAACTTTTTTCTTTAGCCTATTAGCCAGTCATACATTTCCTGGTATTTTGCTGCCGACACATTCCATGAGAAATCTGCTGCCATTGCACGGTCAATTATCTTATTCCATTCCCGCTTCTTTTCATAGTAAACCTTCTCTGCATAACGAATTGCTGCCATCATTTCATGCGCATTATAATTCGTAAAGCTAAAACCGGTTCCCGTGCTTTCATATTCATTATAAGGTTCTACCGTATCTTTTAATCCACCCGTTTCACGGACAATTGGTACGGTACCATAGCGAAGCGACATCAATTGGCTCAGGCCACATGGTTCAAATAACGATGGCATCAGAAATGCATCACATGCCGCATAAATCTTATGGGATACTTCCTCCGAATAATAAATATTAGCAGATACTTTACCATTATATTTCCAATCAAAATGGCGGAACATATTTTCATATTTTTCCGAACCGGTACCCAGTACAACAATCTGGATATCATCCATACATAATTCATCCATCACATAGGAAACCAAATCCAGTCCTTTTTGATCCGTCAGTCTGGACACCAGACCTATCATAAATTTCTTATCATTCTGCTCTAAGCCCAATTCTGCCTGAAGCGCACGTTTATTTTTTATCTTTTCTTTGCGGAAATTAACTGCATTATATCGGTTGGCTATCAGTTTATCGTTTTCTGGATTGTATTCCTCATAATCAATCCCATTTACAATTCCTCTTAAATCCTTGCTTCTTGCCTGTAATAAGCCATTCAGGCCTTCTCCATAGAAATCTGTTTTGATTTCCTCTGCATAAGTATCGCTTACTGTCGTAATCGCATCTGCATATACCAGTCCACCCTTTAACAGGTTGGCATCCTTATATGCTTCCAATTTATCCGGTGTAAAGAAATATTGTGGAAGTCCGGTTATCTCTTCAATCGTCTTTACGTCCCATTTGCCCTGAAATTTCAGATTATGTATCGTCATAACTGTCTTAATATTCTGGTAAAATTCGCCGCCCTGAAAACGTTCTTTCAAATATACCGGAATCAATCCGGTCTGCCAGTCATGGCAGTGTACAACATCTGGTTTAAAGTCAATCACCGGCAAAATTGATAATGCTGCTTTCGAGAAAAAAGCAAATTTCACAATATCCTCATATGCATTATCACTATATGGCTTCATACCATTGAACATGGTTTCATTGTCTATGAAATAATAGGTAACCCCTTCTACAACTGCTTCAAATATTCCCACGTATTCCTTTTTCCAATGATAATCCATATAGAAATGTGTCTTATACTCCATGATATCTTTCCATTGCTGTTTGATACACACATATTTAGGCATAATTACACGTACATCAAAATATCTCTTATCAATACACTTTGGTAAAGAACCTACTACATCTGCCAATCCTCCTGTTTTTATAAAGGGAACTGCTTCTGATGCAACAAAAAGTATCTTCTTCATTGTAATTCCTCCCACTGCAAATCATCTCTTATTTATAGCTCTCTGTTTCCATTAATAGTTTCATTATAACTCAAATTATCCCCCATTAAAAGAAGTAATTTAATGGGGGATAAAAATATGGGAAAATAAATGGTTTTATATCCTTATGTATTTATCAATCACGGTATTGTAATCTGATTTTATCTACGATAAGTGCGATAAACTCGGAATTTGTCGGTTTTCCCTTTCCGGTATTAATGGTGTAGCCGAATAGTGCATCCAGTGTTTCCATCTTTCCTCTGCTCCAGGCTACTTCTATCGCATGTCTTATGGCTCTTTCCACACGGCTGGGTGTCGTTTGAAACTTCTTTGCAATGGTAGGATACAGAATTTTGGTAATCGAATTCAACATCTCCATATCCGATACAGACATCATAATAGCTTCCCTTAAGTATTGGTACCCCTTAATATGGGCAGGTACGCCTATTTCATGAATCATATCGGTCACATCTTTTTCCAAATCCCTTTTTTCCTGTGGTTTGGTCTGTACCAGTGTTTCTACACCCGCTTCTCTTTGTGAACTGGCTGGAACTGTAATCATGATTTGAAACTCTTTATCCTTACTAATAAGGTCCGTTAGTATTTTAATCATCTGCTCATTATCTTTTGTCGTCACTACACCAAGTTGTTCCATGTTAATAACCATGCCTTTCTCTCAGCCTGTGATATTTTTTTCACACAAGCTTCCATAATGTTACATTTATCGTTCTTGTTCATTATAAAGGAATGTTATTTTATGTTGCAACTCTTAGGCATCGCAAGATATATATCATTTCGCCAGCATTTTATCTATTAAGTGAAATAAGTACTCTATTCTCCATTTTGGTATTCTGGTTTTTTCTCCAATTGTTTCATTACATATGCAAATATATTACACGTTCTTTGCACACTCTGCAATGATTACCTCATATCCATTTAGGAAAATCTCTATTCCGGTTTCCTCACCCTCCTCGTTGGTTAAAAGTACTTCCTTGATTCTATATCCTTCCGGCAGAGTTATTTTCTGTGGTTCATTTTGAAAATTTGCCAATACCAGAATGGTATTTTTTTCTCCTTTTCTTGCATAGGCTAATATATTTTCTGCTTCTTGCAGCACAGGTTCCAGCTCCCCATACACAAGTGTATCCTGATACTGGCTGTTTTTACGTAATGCAATCAGCTGTTTATAAAAATTATATACCGAATCCGGATTATTCAATTCCTGCTCTACATTTACATCTGCATGAGTAGGATTTACCATGAGCCATGGTTTTCCATTCGTAAAGCCGGCGTTTGCCCCTGCCGTCCACTGCATAGGTGTACGTGCATTGTCACGGCTGTATGGCAAAACTCTTTGGAGTGCTTCCTGCGGTTCAAGTCCTGCTCTTATCGCAACCTGGTATTCTTCCAGCGTTGCTATATCGTCAATATCTTCTATGGAAGGGAATGGTACATTCTCCATTCCAATTTCCTGACCCTGATAGATGAACGGAATTCCCTTTTTCAGGAAATATACGGCGGCAAGCATCTTCTTGCTCTGTTCCCCGCAGTCACCTTGTGGTATATAATGGCTTACGCCACGCGGTTCATCATGATTTTCGATTATATTGGACAGAAATCCCATTTCTTTTACCCTATGCTGGCTCTCAAAAGTACTTGCCTTATACTGCTCCGGCGTAGGCTGTTTCGCTGCATACGAACCCAGCTCACTGGAACCGATAATCGTCTGTCCAAAGTCAAACATACTGGAAAAATATCCGTCTTCACCAATAAAATCACCTATCTCATCCGGTTTGATATCAAAGACCTCTCCTACGGTAAATGCCTGATGTGGTTTGAAGGTTCTATCTCTTAATTCAGCCAGAAAATCGCCTACCCCCTGTGCCTCTGCTAACATGTAATGCATGGATGACAGTCCATCCTCTCTGTCTGCCGGATAATCCTTAAATGGAAGTGGTTTTTTGATATTAATGATTGCATCTATACGAAATCCAGCGATTCCCTTTTCCAGCCACCAGTTAACCATCTGGTAGATTTCTTCCCTTACCTTTGGATTTTCCCAATTCAAATCCGGCTGTTTCCGGTGAAATAAATGCAGATAGTATTTATTCGTTCCTGGAATTTTCTCCCATACACTTCCGCCAAAATAGGAGCGCCAGTTGCAGGGCGGTTTATCTCCCTTTCCCTCTTCAATATAGAAATATTTTGCATATTCCCCGTCCAAATCCTGCATTGCTTTTTGAAACCAGATATGCTCATCTGAACAGTGATTTACCACAAGATCCATGATAATATACATATCTCTTTTCTTTGCTTCTGCAATTAGTTCCTCCAAATCCTGCATCGTTCCGAATCTGGCATCAATATTATAATAATCTGAAATATCATATCCCTGGTCTGCCAAAGGAGACTCATAGATAGGTGATAACCAGAGAATGTCAATTCCCAGCTCCTTTAAATAATCCAGTTTCTGAATAATACCACGCAAATCACCTATTCCATCTCCATTCGTATCATAAAAACTCTTTGGATATATTTGATATGCTATTTTTTCCTGCCACCACTGTTTCTTCAATACGACTCCAATCTTCGTGCTTTCCACGACTAAAAACTATAATTTTAATACAACTGCCTCATAAGCTCTTAATATATTTTCTTTTTGCAGCGGATTCTCATAATTTGAAATCATGCAGCTTGCTTTCCCTGTGGAAAATTCTTCCGGAATGGATACTAGTTGTTCCTTCTCCGTGAAGTTTAACAGCACCAGCAGCTTTTCCTTCTCATAAGTACGCGTATACATAAATGTATTGGTATCTTCCGGATTTAACAGTTCGTATGTTCCATATACAATGATTTCATTTTCTTTTCTTAATTGTATTAATTTCTGGTAATAATGATATACCGAGTCTGCTCGGGCTACCTGGTCAGCAGCATTGATTTCTTTGTAATTGTCGATTACTGCAATCCATGGATTCCCTGTGGTAAATCCTGCATTTGCACCGTCATCCCATTGTACGGGTGTCCTGGCATTGTCCCTGCTGCGTGCTTTTATGCATTGCATCATTTCCTCCGATGAAATCAATTTTGCTTCTGTTAACTCCTGATAAATATTTAGCGTTTCGATATCTCTATAGTCTGTAAGCTGTTCAAAGCCTGCATTCGTCATGCCTAATTCTTCTCCCTGATAAATGTAAGGGGTTCCCTGCATCATATGAATACAGGTTGCCAGCATTTTTGCAGATACTTCCCGATACTCCGGTCTGTCATCGCCAAAACGGGATACACTTCTTGGCTGGTCATGATTACCTAGATAGAGGCTGTTCCACGCCTTTCCCTTCAGTTCTGTTTGCCATTTGGATAGTATGCGTTTCAATTCTACCAAATCAAACCGTTTAGTGGTCCATTTTCCGAACCTGCCATCACCTATAGACACATGTTCAAATTGAAATACCATATTTAATTCGCTGTCGTCTTCATTTGCATATTTTTTCGCTTCTTCTACCGTTACTCCTGCTGCTTCTCCAACAGTCATTATATCATATCTGGACAGTACCTCTCGGTTCATCTCCTGCAAAAATTCATGTACTCTCGGTCCATTCATTACAAAAGGAGAACTATTCCCATACAAGCCTCCATTCACTTCACCATCTGGATAGGTCTGAACCTTGGAAATCATACTGATCACATCCATGCGGAATCCATCAATACCAATTTCGCACCACCAGTTCATCATGTCAAAGACTTCCGTCCGTACCCTTGGATTTTCCCAGTTTAAATCCGGTTGCTTTTTCGAAAAGCAATGCAGATAGTACATATCTGTCTGTTTGTCATATTCCCATGCAGAGCCTCCAAAGCATGCGCCCCAATTGTTGGGTTCCTTACCCTGCTTTCCATTTTTCCAGATATAGTAATCCCTATAGGGACTCTCTATGGATTTTCTGCTTTCTATAAACCATGCATGTTCATCTGATGTGTGATTTACGACTAAATCCATCAGTATTTTGATTTTTCTGTCATGTGCTTCCTTCAATAATGCTTTAAAATCTTCCATCGTGCCATATTCTTCATATATGGCTCTGTAGTCCGAAATATCATATCCATTATCATCCATCGGAGATGCATACATGGGAGAAATCCATAAAACATCAACTCCCAACTCCTTTAAATAGTCAAGCTTGCTGATGATGCCCTGAATATCTCCAACACCATCTCCATTACTGTCTTTAAAACTTTTTGGATATATTTGATATACCACGCTTTCTTTCCACCATGCTTTTTTCATATTCCAACCTTTCTGACTGACTTAGCAGCCTCTCCATTTGTATTATTTTACTGCACCTGCAACGACTCCATTTGTTATCCATTTCTGGCAAAAAACATATACTACTAAAACAGGTAGCAGTACAAGCAAGTACGAAGCAAATGCTAAATTATAATCTATAGAAAATTGTTTTTTAAATACATATTGTGCCAATTGCAGGGTTTGCTGACTTTGCTCACTCAATAGTACTAACGGCATCGTAAAATCATTCCAAGTCCACATAAAAGACAGAATTGCTACCGTAGCTGTCGTAGGTTTCAAAACTGGAAAAATCACATACCAGAAAGTCTGCAGGGGTCTTGCACCATCTATCATTGCTGCCTCATCCAGAGCTTCTGGAATACCTTTCACCGCACCGCAATATAAAAAGGTATTCATAGGAAGTCCAAAAATAACATAAAGAAAAGTAATTCCTACCACATTGTCTAAATGAAAGGTATTTGCCTGTACTACCAGCGGAAGCATAATCACACTGAAAGGTATAAACATAGCACTCAGGAAATAGTAATACATAATTTCAAAAAACTTACTCTTCTTTCTATTTCTGGTAATTGCATAGGCAACAAAGGAATTGCTAATCAATGTGATACCAAGGTTTATGACTGTAATAAATGCTGTGTTAAAGAACTTTCTTGGGTACTCTGTCATTTTCCATGCATCTACAAAATTCATAAGACGAAGCTGCTTCGGTAATGCCAGCACATTATTCATGTCTGTAGGTACTTTAATTGCAATCATTACTGACATATAAAGTGGTAAAAGTATGGTTATCACAATACCAGCAATCAGCATTATGGTGATTGGCATATTATATTTTTCCCGTTGTATATTCTTTACTCTTTTCATCTGATTTGCTCCTCTCTCTTCTCCAGAATACGTAATTGGAAGATTGAAATAGCCACAACAATTACAAAGAGTGTAACCGCATTCGCCGATTGATAAGCAAATTGCCCGCCGCCAAATCCTTTCTTGTAAATCAATACTGCAATAGACGTTGTGGTTGTTCCGGGACCTCCTTCTGTCATTGCCATTATCTGGTCATATACCATCAAAAATCCTTTTGCTGTCAGAACCATATTAATCGTAAAGGAGGGTGCCAACAATGGAAACGTAATGTAACGGAAACGTTTCCAGCCACTCGCTCCGTCCAAATCTGCTGCTTCATAAACGTCTATATCAATTGCCTGCAATCCTGCGATATAAATCAATGTATTAAATGCACAGGCCGTCCATACCGTGACAACTATAATTCCCCACATTGCATGGTTTGTGCCTAAAATATTCGTACTTAAAATTTGTATTCCACATGCCTTGCCAAGCGTCGGAATAAGATTGGCAAAAATATAATTAAAGATAAAACCTACTATTACATTACCTAACATATATGGTAAAAAGTAAAATGCCTTTATTGTGTTTTTAAATTTTATTTTGGCATTTAAGGCACAAGCTAAAATCAAGCTTATCATATTTACTAAGACCGTCGTAATAACAGTAAACTGAAAGGTAAATAAATAGGCATTCTTCGTATCCACGTCTTCAAACATATGTAAATAGTTTCTCAGTCCAACATAATTCCAATCTCCATACCCCTTCCAATCGGTAAAACTGTAAAAAATTCCTTTTAAAAAAGAAACCGTATGAAAGTTGAAAAACAACAATGCCATAGCACCTACTACAACATAATATAAAACATTTACCTTTTGTTTCTTTTTCTTCATAATCTGCTCCTTATTATCACGGACTGTGTGCTGAAAAAATGTTTTTCAGCACACTCAATTCCTAATTAATCTACATTTGCAATGTCATATTTTTCATCACAGTTTGCTAAAAAAGATTTCTGATTTTCGATGTTATCCATTCCATTTACATAGTTCAGGGAATATTCAGATAATAAAGATGCAAGGTCAAATCCAGCAGGGTAGTAGTGGTCTGGGAAATTGGCAACCTTACCTGCTGCAATATCGCTCTTAACCCCTGCTACTGTTGTTTCCTCCTGCTCAACCCCTTTTACTGCTGAGAAAGCAAATTGATTGTCAATATATGTTTTTGCATTCTCTTCTTCCAGCATAAATGATATAAATTCCTTTGCAACATCCAGATTTTTGGAATCTTTAGAAGCTGCAAATAACACATCTACCCCTGAAGTAACATAATTCTCTGCACTGTCGTTTGAAGCTGGGAAAGCAAACATATCTACATTAAAATCTGCATTTGCTGTCTTAAATTGGTTGATTGCCCAGTTTCCATTTATCATCATAACACCCTGTCCGTTTGCAAAAGCTTTATTACCATCATCATATGTAGTTCCCATAAAGTCTTCCTGACCATGAGAAATAATTTCCAGGTATTTATCCGCAATCTCCTGATGTGTTTCTGCAAAGGTGGTGGTTCCTGCCTGTCTTGCATCTGTAAATCCTTCTGGCTGTAAATCTGGTGCCATACTATTCCATGCACATAATCCCGTCCAATTATCTTTATAGGTTAACACAAATGGCTGCTCTCCTGCTGCCTCTATTTTTTTAATTACATCCAGAAATTCATCCCAGGTAGTTGGTATTGTTAATCCTAACTCATTAAATTTATCTACATTATACAGAACACCGGAGGCATTCGTTGCATATGGAATACCGTATGCTGCCTGTTCTTTATCTGCATTTACATCATATACCATTTGCAGGTAAGATTCCTGTACCTGCGACGTAAAATTTTCCGCACTTAAATCTTCCAGAACCCCTGCACTTTGTACCTCTGTATAATTATTGTCACCACCTAATGCCAATATGTCTGGAATATCATTCTTCGCAAGTCTTGTTTTTAATACTGTTCCCGCATCTGCTGGTGCTGAAATTACTATTTTTGTTTCCGGATGCTCCGCATTAAATTCATCTACTAACTGCTGCAGTATTTCTTTATTTTCTGCCTTCGATGAAAATAATTCAATTTCATTGCTCTTTCCACAACCCGTTAATAACATTCCTCCTAATAAGATAGCGCTTAATGCAAGTAATACTTTTCTCTTCATTTTAATTCCTCCCTTTACACTTAATGTTTTTTCCCAGTCACAATTCTTATTTATCAGTTTTACTGGCAAGTAAATCCTAACACTAAACATATGACAATTTCAATAGGTTTCGTAGGAAACTTTGCATTTTAACAATTTATTTCATTTCATTTTATGCACTTTTACTAAATATTAGTTCTATAGATATTCTTATTTTTCATTCCATAAAAAAAATTACTCCTTTTATTTTCTTTAAGAGTAATTTCTTTTTTATTTCTTATTCTTTTTTACTTCTTTATCTTTTTCATTTGTCTTACTGAATCTCGAATGACTAGATGTACCGGTATCTTAATGTTATGATCCATAATCTGCTCATTATGAATAATGTGAAGCAGTTGTTCCATCGCTATCATAGCTTTTTTACGAACATCTTGTCTTACTGTCGTCAGTCTTGGATGTATAATCGTTGCATACATATTATCATCAAAACCGGTAACTGATATTTCCTCTGGAATTTGAATATGTCTGTCAGAGAAAAAGTTCATTGCCTCCATCGCATTGTAGTCAGATGCAAAAGCCAGTGCTCCCGCTTTTCGAAATAATTCCAGCTTCTGCTCATATTGCATCATTCTAATATCCGTCTGTGTATCAATTAGAATATATCTTGATTTACTGCAAAATCCACCCCGGCTTTCCATTGCCTTTTTAAATCCAAGCCAACGGTAATAGTCACTCGACAGGTCTGTTTCCGCCAGATAAAGTGCCTTGTCAAATCCCTGCTTTAACAGGTATTCTCCTATCTGGTATCCTCCAGAATAATCATCTATACCAATGTTTATATATTTCTGTTCATTCTTTGCATAAGTATCAATTAAAACGATAGGTTTATTCAATTTTCTTTTTAAAGAATAAAAATCTTCTTCTGTAAATCCCAACGCAACCAGACCATCAATATTCCAGCTGGACGACACATTCACAATCTTATCTATTTTCTTTCCATCAATCAGCATAACATAGTAACCTGCTATATCTGCTGCCTTTTGTAAAGAGCCAACAAACTCTCCTACAAAAGGATCCTGCATGGCATTAAATCCATGTATTTCCTCATACCCTAAGACAAATCCAATAATATGGGAAACATTACTGGTTAAAATCATGGAACCCATATTCGGGACATAACCCTGTTCATCAAGAATTGCTGTTATTTTATCAATGGTCTGCTTGGAAACACGTTTTGTATTTCCGTGTATGACATTGGATACCGTTGTCCGGCTGACTCCAACCATATCTGCAATATCCTGTAATCGAATCATCGCGCTGTGTCCTTTCTATTCACTCAGATGGTATGGTTTTTCACAATTGTTCCTAAATATTAGTACCTAATACCCCCTGTATATAACTTTGCATTTCCGTATGCATTCTTTCAAGCTGCTTACATGTTTCCTCATTTTGGGATTGATAACACAGCGTTTTATCAATATATCCCTGTTCCTTTACAAGGGCAACACTTTTCGGAAATACCAGTTCAAATACCAGCGAAGCATGTCCCACAATATTATCAATCGAACTCTTTTTCAATTGATGATTTACAGCCCGATGCGCCATATAATTTTCCATTACTTCCGGTGTAATTGCTGCCTGCTGCATTTCTGCCTCTGATATGCCATAAACTGTTTTTGCAGGAACCTCAACATTCACTTTTAAGATATCAATCTTGTCCGCATCTCGTATCAGATTGCAAAATAATAAAGTACGCTCCTCTAATTCATCCGAGAGAATATATACGTTATGATTATCAATTGCCGTCCGGATAATTGTGTCTTCTTTACTATCCTCCACATAATCCCGAATCAGTCCCTTATCAAACAAAAGGCTCACCCCAAGCTTCGCATGGTCGATGGATTCCCGGTCTATGAATGTGCCGAACTGTCTTAACTGCTCGAACCTTCCGACATCGTGCAGCATCCCAATCAGCCATGCAAGGTCTACATCTTCTTTGGACAACTGCAGTGTTTTTGCAATTTCTTCACTCAAATGCGCAACACGAATCGTATGGTCAATCTTTAATTTAACCTTTCCATCTTTTTGGTCATAGTTATCTACATACTTGTAAAATGTATCTGTTACTCTTTTGCGGTCTATCATTTATTTATTCCTTCTTTTTTTGAATATGGGATGCCTCCCTTTTATTTTCACTTAAATGATTATATACAAAGCTCAGTAGGGAACATTTCTATGAAGGAGCGTTTGAAAGCGTTGGTGTTTATGCAGTGTTCTTTGCTGCATTATGCACCATTACGCTTGAAACCGAGCGAGAGCGCCTCCTAAATAGAAATGTTCCCTGCTGAGCTTTGTATATAATCATTTTAATCTATTATAACACTTTTATTCTACATTAATAGCAAAAAAAATCCTACCACAAGTTTTCACCAGTTTGTAGGATTTTCCTGTCTTATAATCTATCTCGTAATTTTGGAAAGCAGCATTACAATCAGCATAATTAATATAATAACGGTAAAAATTCCCAGCATCCCTTTCCACATAACCGAAAGTGAAATCATAAAGTTCGTCATCTCTTAACTCCCTCCTATAGGTAATTTGAAATAAGGCTCAGTATCATACCACCCGCTACGACAGATGCAATCTGCCCAGATACATTTGCTCCCGCCGCGTGCATAATCAATATATTAGTCGGGTCCTCCTGCAGGGCCATCTTTTGTACCACACGCGAGGACATTGGAAATGCAGATATTCCAGCTGCACCAATCATTGGATTAATCTTTTGCTGCCGAAACAGGTTGATAACTTTCGCAAACAATACACCACCTATTGTGTCAAAGACAAAAGCAATTAATCCAATTGCCATAATCATAATCGTATTTATATTAACAAATTGCTCTGCTCTCATGCTAAAGGAAATCGTAATGCCAAGAAGTAATGTAATCAGATTAGCTAATTGTGTCTGTGCTGTTTCACATAAACTATTCAGTACTCCACACTCCCGAATCAAATTCCCAAACATTAGGAAACCAACAAGTGCTACCGACATAGGTGCTACCAGACCTGCGATAAATGTAACAATAATTGGGAATAAAATTCTGGTCGTCTTTGATACATCTTTCGGATTATAAGGCATCTTAATACGTCTTTCCTTTTTTGTCGTAACGAGTCGAATTGCAAAAGGCTGTATTATCGGTACCAGTGCCATATATGAATATGCCGCTACTGCAATCGCTCCTACATACCTTGAGCCAAATATCTGTGACACCAGAATGGAAGTTGGTCCATCCGCTGCACCAATGATCCCAATGGAGGCCGCATCCCGCAAATCAAACCCCATAAGTGTAGCGACACAAATCGCAAAGAAAATACCAAATTGTGCTGCTGCCCCAAATAAAAACAAAATAGGTTATGACAAGAGTGGTCCAAAATCAATCATTGCACCAATTCCAATAAATAAAAGAATCGGAAGTGCTTCTGATGCTTCTATTCCTGTATGAAAAAGCCACTCTATAATACCATTGGTTTCTCCTATTCCTGCCAATGTCTGATTAATAACCCCTGAAGAAGGCAGATTCACAAGAATCGCTCCAAAACCCATAGGCATCAAAAGTGCTGGTTCAAACCCCTTCTTTAGAGCCAGATAAATTAATCCGGCACCTACTATATACATAATCCATTGCTGCCATGTAACCGATAGCAATCCCGAAACCAAAAAATCCATTTTTTACTCCCATCTGCGACCTTTGTTCGCGTTTATTTCAAACTACTTCCCATTACATCGGAAACCTCCGAAATAGTTACAAATGCATTTTCATCTATTTCTTTTATAATCGATTGCAGCTTTACAATCTGAAATCGATTGACTACAAAATAAATAATCGTCTGTTCTCTGCTTTCATAATATCCTCTCGCATCAATATGGGTAATTCCATGCCCAAAAGCTGCCGACAGTGCCTCACTGATTTCCGCTTCTTTCGTGGTAATAATCATGGCTGATTTTGCCTTGTCAAAGCCTTCTACAATAAAGTCAATGGCTTTAATTCCTGCACAATACGTTAACACCGAATAAAGTGGCAGGCGAAAACTCTGCATCAAAAATCCAACCGTTATGTATAGCAAAACATTATAAATCATCACAAAAGTACCAACTGTCAGGCCTAATCTTTTGGCAAATATAACCGCCATTACCTCTACCCCATCAATCGCGCCACCAAAGCGAATCGTAAGACCACTTCCAATACCGGAAATAATACCACCAAAAATAGCTGCTAAGAGCAAATCTGTACCAGCAAATGGAGATGCATTTGAAATATCAATTGGATAATAGCTGTTGATGATAAAGGAGGCAAAAGAATAGACTGCAACTGCGAATAATGAATACACCGTAAATGCTGTACCCTGCTTTTTAAAGCCATAGACAAAAAATGGAATATTTAGAATCAGCAAGAATACTGCTTACGTCCAATTTGCAGGTGTCAGCTTAGCCAAAAGCATTGCCGTACCTGAAAATCCACTGTCGTAAAGATTCACTGGTGCAAGAAACAGGTTTACACCAACGGCGTTAATGATACCTGCTAAAATAAGAAATAAAAAATAAATTGGGTTTAATTTTGTTTTAATTTTCACACGCTCCTCGTATTTTTCTTTTCTTTATTTTAATAGAAAGCACACCCCTTAGCAAGTGAATGAGCAAATCTTAGCAAAATCATAACATCTTTCAGACCTGGAAAAGCAAAAATGCTGCAGTTAAGCCTTTCCAGCTTACTGCAGCATTTTCTATTTTTGTATATTTTTATAATTAGCAAATTCCCTGCGCAGTCATAGCCTCTGCTACTTTTAGGAATCCGGCAATATTAGCACCCGCTACATAGTTTCCATCTAAGCCATATTTCTTAGCCGCATCGTCTAAGTTATGGAAGATATTAACCATGATTGTTTGCAATTTGCTGTCTACTTCTTCGAATGTCCAGCTCAATCTTTCACTGTTTTGTGACATCTCAAGGGCTGATGTAGCAACACCACCTGCGTTTGCTGCCTTACCAGGTACAAATAATACTTTGTTTGCCTG
>JAQUYA010000168.1:0-1880 GCA_028692055.1 Lachnospiraceae bacterium
CAGAGTTTGGGAATGACTGTAGAAGAGTTTGATACACAGGCAAAGGAACAGGCAGTTACCTCTGCTAAAAAAGATTTGGTTATGAACGCAATTGCCAAAAAAGAAAAGATTAAAGTAAAAAAAGATGAAATCAATCAATTTGCACAGGAAAATATGAGCTATTATGGATATAGTACTGCGGATGAACTTATTTCCAGCATGGGTGAAGATGAAATTACGCAGTATTTAAAATTCCAGAAGGTATTTGAATTAATTGGTACGAATGCAGTTGTCACAGAGCAGGAGGGAGCTTCCGAAACAACAACGGAGGAGGCTTCTACAGAAGAAGTGACAGAAGAAGGAACCACAGAAGCTGTGGCAGAAGAAACGACAGAAGCTACAACAGAAACAGCTACTGAGGAAACAGCTACGGAAGAAGCCGCAGAGTAAGTAGTAAAAGAAGTAAAAAAGAGGAATAAAAGCCAGAATTAAGAACCAGAAATAAGAATCGGATACAAGTAGTCTGAAAAATGGTTAAAATACGAAAGCATATAGATTTGGAGTGAGAGTATAAATGAAAAAATGGAAAACATATATACTGTTATCTCTTATATTGAGTTTAATAGTGGTAGAGCCGGTATGCGCTACCACTATTTCTGACATTAAAAAGCAGCAACAGCAGACGCAGAGTGCATTAGATGCAGCAAATAGTAAAAAATCCGGTTTGGAAGACAAACAGGATGCCATAGAAGATGAAATTAGTGAAATGGATTCGGAGCTGATTGAATTGATGGCTAGTATTAGTATGCTGGAAGACGAAATAAAACAACTTGAGATTCAGATACAGGAGGCGCAGAAGGAATATGATGCGGCTAAAGCATCAGAAGAGCAACAATATGCGGCTATGAAGCGTAGAATAAAATTCATGTATGAGAAAGGTGACGTGGCATATCTGCAATTATTTTTGGAAGCAAAAAGTATGAATGATATGCTTAATAAAGCCGGATACGTAGAGAAAATCTATGAATACGATCGTACATTACTGGTATCCTATCAGGAAATACAGAAGAAGGTGGCGGAAACAAAGGAAAATCTGGAAACAGAGCAATCCGATTTGGTAGCTACGCAATTTGAATATAAAGAAGAACAAACCTCCCTGCAGGCAATGCTGAATGAGAAAAAAGCAGAGTCGGATAATTATGACCAGATGATTGCACAGGCAGAGGCAGAGGCAGCGAACTATAAGGCAGCAATCAAACAACAAAATGCAATCATTAAGCAGATAGAAGCAGAAGAAGCGAAGAAAGCAGCGGAGGCAGCAGCAAAGAAGGCGGCAGAAGAAGCGGCAAAGAATAAAAATTCATCTTCCGGCAGCTCCGATGATAAGAAGACAAGCTCCGGTACCGACAGTGGAACCATAATTACGAGTGCAACAGGTAGTGCCCTGGGTAAGGAAGTGGCATCCTATGCATGCAATTTTGTTGGAAATCCTTATGTTGCAGGCGGTACAAGCTTAACGGATGGTGCAGATTGTTCGGGATTTACCTATGCAGTCTATAAAAAATATGGGTATAGCATTCCGAGAAATTCTACCAGCCAGAGAAGTGCAGGAACAGGAATAAATTATTCCGAAGCGCAGCCGGGCGATATCATCTGCTATGCCGGTCATGTTGCCATGTACATAGGCGGTGGCAAAATCGTACATGCCAGCTCCGCGAAAACTGGTATAAAGATATCCAATGCAACATACAAAGAAATATTGGCGGTTCGTAGAATTGTAAGCTAAGATTTATATCCATTGATTTGTTTGTGCCTGCATTTGCGGTCATGTTTGGAAGTGAAAATAAGAATGAGAGATAAGTGTATGAATGAGCATACGTTTATCTCTTATATTTTATGTA
>JAQUYA010000168.1:1980-3215 GCA_028692055.1 Lachnospiraceae bacterium
ATTAAGAATAAAGATGGAAGGAAAGGCAGGATTATTCATATGAAATTAGAAGTTGGAAGACCTAAGATAGAAGCCGGACGAGAAGGAAAAGAGATTCGGGTGTATGATTTACTGGATAAGTTAGGCATTGCCTTTCAGAGAGTAGATCATGAAGAGGCGGCAACGATTGAATTGTGTCATGATGTGGAAGAAGTGTTACAGATTCAGATATGCAAGAACTTATTTTTATGTAACCGACAGAAAACACAATATTATATGCTGGTAATGCCGGGAGAAAAAAAGTTCAAAACAAAGGACCTGTCTGCCCAGATTCAAAGTGCCAGACTTTCATTTGCAGATGAGGCAGATATGGAGCGCTTTCTTGATATTACGCCGGGTTCGGTCAGCATTATGGGGTTGATGAATGATACAGAAAACCATGTGCAGCTATTGGTGGATGAAGAAGTACTGAAGGAAGCATATTTTGGCTGTCACCCCTGCAGGAACACGAGCAGCTTGAGGATAAAGACGGAGGATATAGTAAAGGCATTTTTACCAGCGGTACATCACGAGATGATTGTGGTACAGCTGCCAAGCTATGGTTATTAAAATGATATAAATCTAAGAATTGTGATAGGAAAGTATACAACATATATGCTATACTTGGTTTAGATTTATAAAATAAAAATTGTACATGACTTGTGAAATCTCATATAGAAAGGGAAGAATACGAAGATGAATAAAGACTATTTAATAATGACAATTGGAGATAAGAAAAACATTGCATTAATTGCACATGATGGCAAAAAGGCAGATATGATTACATGGTGCGAGGATAACAAGGAAATTTTACAAAAGCATTTCCTATGTGGAACTGGTACAACAGCCAGAATGATTACAGACAGAACCGGTCTTCCAGTTCGCGGATATAACAGCGGTCCACTAGGCGGTGACCAACAGGTAGGAGCTAAAATTGTAGAGGGAAAAATAGACATGGTCATTTTCTTTTCGGATCCACTGACTTCACAGCCACATGACCCGGATGTAAAGGCATTGTTAAGAATCGCACAGGTTTATGATATTCCAATCGCCAATAATAAAGCAACTGCGGATTTTCTGATACAGTCTGCACTGATGGATCAACCATATGATCATAAAATTATTAATTTTAAAGAAAATATAAATAATCGTGCAACGACACTTTAAAAGGATTAAAAGTAAAAATATTGCCCTTTTCCTACAAAAAATTAGGTTTC
>JAQUYA010000169.1 GCA_028692055.1 Lachnospiraceae bacterium
CCTGTACCACCACCTGATGCAACTGAAAAATATTTTTTACCTTGTTCGATACATTCTTTTTTGTATGTACCAGCAACAGGATGTTGGAATCTGGTAGGATTTGTTGAGTTACCTGTAATAGAAACATCAACGCCTTCTTTGTGCATGATTGCTACACCTTCGCAAACATCGTTTGCACCGTAGCAGTTAACTTTTGCACGAAGTCCTTCTGAATAAGCTTTTCTAAATACTTCTTTTACTGTATTTGTGTATGGATCATATTCTGTTTCAACAAATGTAAATCCGTTGATTCTTGAAATAACCTGAGCGGCATCTTTTCCAAGACCATTTAAGATTACTCTTAAAGGTTTTTGACGAACTTTGTTTGCTTTTTCTGCGATACCGATAGCACCTTCTGCAGCTGCAAAAGATTCGTGTCCTGCTAAGAAAGCAAAACATTCTGTTTGTTCTTCTAATAGCATTTTACCAAGGTTACCATGTCCAAGGCCTACTTGACGTGTGTCTGCAACAGAGCCTGGGATACAGAAGGATTGAAGTCCTTCTCCAATTGCAGCAGCAGCATCAGCAGCTTTTCTACAGTCTTTTTTGATAGCGATTGCAGCACCTACGATATAAGCCCAGCAAGCATTTTCAAAACAAATTGGTTGGATTCCTTTTACTTGATCGTAAACGTTCAATCCAGCATCTTTTGTAATTTTTTCAGCTTCTTCAAGAGAAGCGATTCCATAGCTATTTAATACAGAATTGATTTTATCAATTCTTCTTTCATATGATTCAAATAATGCCATTTTAATTGTCCTCCTCTTCTCTATTTGATTTCAGCGTCTGTTCTAGGATCAATAATCTTAACAGCATCAGCTACACGGCCATATTGTCCACAGGCTTTTTCATAAGCTGTTGTAGGATCATCGCCCTTTTTGATGAAGTCAGTCATTTTTCCAAGACTAACAAATTTGTATCCAATAATGCTTCCTTCTGCGTCTAAAGCGATACCTGTAACATATCCTTCAGCCATTTCAAGGTAACGTGGACCTTTTTTAAGAGTTCCATACATGGTACCAACCTGTGAACGAAGTCCTTTACCAAGGTCTTCAAGTCCAGCGCCGATTGGAAGTCCGTCTTCTGAGAAAGCACTTTGTGTACGACCGTAAACGATCTGTAAGAAAAGTTCTCTCATTGCTGTATTAATTGCATCACATACCAAGTCTGTATTTAATGCTTCTAAAAGGGTTCTTCCTGGTAAAATTTCAGCTGCCATAGCTGCTGAATGAGTCATTCCTGAACATCCGATAGTTTCTACCAATGCTTCCTGAACGATACCTTCTTTAACATTAAGTGTTAACTTACATGCTCCTTGTTGAGGTGCACACCAGCCAATACCATGTGTTAAACCGGAAATATCTTTAATTTCTTTTGCTTTTACCCATTTTGCTTCTTCTGGGATTGGAGCACAACCGTGATTAACGCTTTGTGCTACAGTACACATTTCTTCCACTTCTTTTGAATAAATCATGTGAAATCTCCTTTCGATTATATGAACATTATATTTTATGACAGTTTTTTGACACAAAAACCCACCTCTTGACTTTTTGTATCATTGTCAATTATAACCTTATTTATTTTCGCATAAATAGACAAAAAAATCTAGTCCTTTTTTGAATTATTCCATATTTCGTGATTTTTTTAACATAGTTTTCAGCTTTCCCATAATTTAATGACCTGCAAGACCTAATATTTCAATCAGGAACAGCCAGGATAACCCATAATACGTAATAACTGCCACTAAATCATTGATTGTGGTAATCAATGGTCCTGATGCAACTGCCGGATCAATCTTAACCTTTTTAAAGAAAATAGGAATCATAGTTCCTGTCAAACTTGAAATAATCATGGAAAGCAATAACGCAACTCCAATGCAACCCGATGTTGCAAACGCAAAAACAAAAGATTTCTCTTTAAATAAATAGATATAACCGCCAATACATGCAAAAGACAAAAGTCCCAAAAAAATACCATTGGTTAATCCAATTCCCATTTCCTTAAGCATTAATTCCACTCTTTGTTTTGCAGTTAGATTTTCATCCATAAGAACACGAATCGTGACTGCTAAAGACTGTGTACCGACATTTCCTGCCATATCCAAAATCAAGGACTGAAAACAGATGATTAGGGTTAATTGCTCTACTACTCCTTCAAACAGCCCAACGACTGAAGAAACCACAAGTCCAAGTCCCAATAAAATAACTAACCACGGAAGCCTTTTCTTTACGCTTTCCTTAATCGGCTCCTTTAAGTCTTCCTCTGCAGTCAAACCAGCCAGCTTTGCATAATCCTCTCCCATTTCATCATCCACTACCTGAATGATATCCTGTGAAGTAATAACACCGATGATTTTATTATCGTTATCCAGTACGGGAATGGAATCTTCGGAATAATCTTTTAACTTTTCAATACAGTCATCAATAGTCTCGTGTCCATATACATATGGATATGACGTAGCAATGATGGATTCCAATGTAGTACTTTCTCTTGCAATGATTAAATCTTTCAAATCAATGGCACCATAAAAGGTATTGTCCTCTGATACTGCATAAATGGTCGAAATATTGTCATTTTCTTCCGCCTGCTGAACCAGTTCCTTCATGGCAGATTTTATAGATAATCCGGCACCGATGGAAATATAGTTTGTTGTCATCTTGCTACCAATTTCATCATCGTCGAAAGAAGCAATCATAATAATATCATTTTTTGATTCCTCATCCATTAATTCAATTAAATCAGTTCTTTTTACTTTATCTAATTTACGCAGTACATCTACCGCGTCATCTGCGTCCATAATTGTCAATATGTCCACAGCTCTACGAATGTCCAGTTCCGACAAATAAACAGCTGCATCATCTAAATAGGAAAAAATGTCTGATAATTCTTCTTTTCCAAGAAGATTATATAGCTTGCGTCTTTCACTCGGGTTCATCATTTGCAAGGCTTCCGCAATATCATTTTCGTGATAATCACCCAGCTTTTCTTTTATAACTCTTGGTGATTCATTACTTTGTACGATTGCAATAATTTCATGAACATATTCTGGCTTATGGTTCAATTGGATATCTTCTGTTATGCTGGTGTTCATGTGTAGTACCTCCTTGCGTTTTTTTTAATTTACTATAACAATTCTAACTACTTAAAGATATCCCTTTTTTGTAAAATTT
>JAQUYA010000170.1 GCA_028692055.1 Lachnospiraceae bacterium
GTTACTGTTACTGTCAAATTCAATATCACTACCGTACTTTTCAGCTAAACACACATATCCACGATCATCGATGTCTAAGATTTTCCATTTAAGTCCTGCCAGTTCAAAAGTATCTCCAACTCCTATCGCTCTTTTAATAGAAGAAACACATTTAACCTTATTCTGTTTTTCTTTCTCTTCCAAAAGTCTTACGACTTCACGTGCTTTTTCTAATTCTTCACTCATAATCTGTACCTCTTTCTTCTATATTAATAGTAATCTATTTGAAACAATCCGGATTGTATTGCTTTTTAGAAATCAAAAATACTTAACTGCACTGCCGGACGCTCTCCGGTAAAAAATCCTCAATACTCATTTGCCCTACTGGACAGTCCATTTTGTCACCATTAACTGCTACTTCACAATTTGCCTTTGCCTGTTGGAAATAACTATCTTTCAATTCAAATCCAATCGATCTACGGTTCATTGTGAGTGCCACATATGGGCTACTTCCTATGCCTGCGAATGGGTCTAATACAATGTCATTCGGGTTTGTCCATAATTCAATACATCTCTGTATCACTTCCAACTGTAAAGGGCAAATATGACGTTCATCCTTTTCCGTTCGTGCGGATGCCTTTTGCAATGTATCCGATTGTCTAATATCCATCCATACAGGGCTTGCATAATTCTGCCATACATCAACCGGAAATGATTCCTGCGTATGTTCAATGCGTTCCTGATTTTCTCCTGGTTTTCTCATTGTTACGATATAATCCGGTATACCCTGCCTGCTCATAGCACTATCTTTTTTGATTTGCTTATGTAATAATCCTAATGCTTTAGTTCTTTGCATTTCTGTGACAGGATTTTTCCAGATAGTAACTTTGCTATGGTAGATAAATCCGCAATCCTCAAACACCTGCCGGATAATTGACGGAAAATCCTTCAATCCAATCACGCCATCTCGTGACTTCATAAGTGGCAAATCCATGCAGTGAAAACTTAACAATCTGCCCGGCATAGTCACTCTATATAATTCCTGTGCTAAAAATTTGAAATGCTTGTAAAACTCTTCATCACCTTGACAATTTCCCATATCCCTATCACTATTGGAGTATGTATACAGGCTTGCAAATGGTGGGCTAAATATTGTGTAATGGATACTGTTGTCCGGTATCCCCTTTATAATTTCTACGCTATCTCCGTTATACATAGCGTATCTGTCTTTTATGACCTGTCCTAATACATCAATCATGCTATAAATTCCTCCCATTCCGGCAATTTCATCTCTTGTGTTGGCTCATACGGCGTACTGATTCTGCACGTTTTCTTTAATTCTTTTTTGGTGATTTCTTTTGTTAGCTTGCACATTTCAGATTGCATATTTTCAAAATCAGTCTGTTTTCTTTCAATATTTTCCTTAACGCAACCCTCTTTTGCTGAAATGACAATATATACGTTTACCTCGCTCTGCTGTCCAAATCGCCAACACCTGCGCAATGCTTGATAATACGCTTCGTAGCTGTCAGAAAGCCCAGTAAAAATCATATTGTGGCAATTCTGCCAGTTCATGCCAAATCCGGCTATTTTAGGTTTACTGATAAGACACTTCAAATTACAATCTGAAAATTCCATCATGGTATCCTGCTTGTACTTTGGATTATCACTTCCCTGTACGTTTTTACTTCCGTTAATCATGGATTCGAGCGTATTTCCCTCGTCATTCAAGTCACACCAAACAAGCCATTGTTCGTCTGAATTATTTACCAGTTCAGCGGATTTTTCACATCGCATTTGCAAGCTATCTTTTCTTGCCCGCCTGCGTTCTGTGAGTGACAATGTTTCTGATATTGGTTCACCGTCAACGCATATTTCTGTAATATTCAGCTTTGGCAAATCGTATCCGTCTATCTCATATCCTAAATTTCTTGGATTATCCACAAACACCGCCCAGCTTGCCATCCACTGCCAAAAGACATCTTTAGCATGACCTTTCAATCTCCACTTGGAAGTCTCCCCACCATCATGGACAAAGAACATTGCAAGCATTTCTGCTCTTGTCATAACGCCACAGAACTCGCTGTGATTGCCTAACTCCATATAATCATTGGGTGCAGGCGTTGCTGTGCAAGCCAATTTATATGGAACATTGATAAAGTTATCAATAATATCTGTTCTTACCTTTCCTGTAAACGACTTCAAAATACTGCTCTCGTCAAGCACAACTCCAATAAATTCATGCGCTTCAAATTTATCCAACTTTTCATAGTTCGTGATATTCAGTCCGTCAATCACGTCTGATTGGCTTTCACATAGCTTGACATCATATCCAAACATTTCCCCCTCATGCTTTGTCTGTGTAGTTACTGATAGCGGTGCTAAAATCAAAATCTTTCCACCGTATTTTTTATGTATCTGCCATCCCCACTCTAACTGCATGAGTGTTTTCCCTAATCCACAATCGGCAAATATACATGACTTTCCTTTTGCCAATGCCCATCTAACTATATCTTGCTGAAATCCGTACATCATTTGGTTTAGTTCCGATTTTTCAATATCAAACCCACTGCTTGCTACTACAAATCTTTTATTGTTCAAAAATTCTTCGTAATTCATTTTTTTCTATTGGAGAAACCATAGTTTTACGTCCGGACAACTACTTCTCCTTTTCTTTTTTAGAATGGTGCAAGTGATAGGTCTACCTGCAATCCTCTGTCTGCTGCAACTACATTTACTTCATTTCCGACAACTGATTGAGCCTGTCGAACAAATTCTAATTCATTACTGCTTCCATCTGACAGGTGGAGCAAAACCACATTGCGGAGCGAACCGCTTTTATTCTTCTCTAGGAATCCGCAAGCCGTATCAATGCTCATGTGACCTTGAATAACGTGCTTATACTTAGGATTATCCCTGTCAATGTACTTATCGGAATAATTTGCTTCCAGTAGGAAGTGGTTCACATCCTTAAACCGATATTTGATATACTCTGTGTCCGTGGCAAATACAAGCGTTCCCATCTCTGGGTGCGTGATGTAAAATCCATAACACGGTACATCGTGAGTCATTCTGATTGATTGGATATGGAATCTTCCATAATCAATAGTTAATGGACACGCCTTACTTTCATCGTATGGTCTAAATACATACATTCCACTTTTTTCGTATTCAGAAAAATACCCCTCATGATCCTTGTGCGAATGCGAAACCACAC
>JAQUYA010000171.1 GCA_028692055.1 Lachnospiraceae bacterium
GAATAAAAGAATTATGCGCATGCACTACAATCGTTCCGTCTTCCTGTGGTAATCCAATGGTTGCATGTCCTGTCAGATTTAGATTGCTCAAATATTTCTTGTAAATATCCAGCCGTCCATTGGAGTAGTCTGGATTGTCAATCGTGTATTCACTGCCATACTCATCCACATAGGTCAGCTTATCGCCATTTACCGTGACGCCGTTTTCTGCCAGAATATCTGTTCCGGTTTCACCTTGTGTTCCATTATCCATGTTTGTTTGATTTCCGGTTTCCGTTCCTTTGGAAGTTTCTAATACTTCCGCTACTGTTTTACCAGACTCTGTCACAAAACTCAAGTCTGTCTTTCCAAGCATACGTTCTGCCGATTTGCCAATGAGCTTTTCAATCGTGATATAACGAAAGGAATCAATCGGCTCGCCCTTGCGAATGGAATCCTGAAATTCTTCCCCCACGTAGATGGTAGGACGGTTCACAATCGCCGGAAGGATTCGGGAACCTGTATATGCAACCGGAATACCGCAAAGAATCGCAATTAGCGTAAAGCAAATGAAACGAATTGGTTTTATGCGTTGTTTGAAGTGAAATATAAAATAAATAGTGCAAGCCACTATATAAACGGCGGCACAGGATACCATTCCGGTTCTGGATAAGGTAAGGAATTCATACCCACATACCATTCCTATAATCAGAAGTTCTTTCCAAATACTCTTTAACGTCTGTTCCTTTTCATAATTCTTAATCAGTTTACATAATGCAACTGCAAATATCATACTCAGATACACGGCTGTTACCGTTACCGTCATAAATACGCCCGAATAACGCGTCATAGTATAATAATGGAATGGACGGTGCAAAAAAGCCTGAAGGGAAGTGATTACAAAGGAAAATAGGATTCCATTTGCAATATTTCCTAATATCTGGTCCATTTCCTCCATTTGGAATTGGCGAATATAAAACAATCCAAACGGTATTACAATTGCAATTGGCCAGATGTTTCCATTTCGAAATACCAGCAATAATGCAAAAAACACACCAACAAATGAAATAAATAGCGGTGCAAAGTATGCCACCTTCTTATGAATCAGATTTAACACGGTTGAAATTAAAACCATGCCGGCAATCGCCCACATAAGAGCAGTGCGAACCGCTGTCTGAAACGGTTCCCCCTGTCCCCAAAACATTCTACTGTATAGAATTATTGCAATACACGCAAGTACCACATAAATCGCATTCCAGAGATTGCAAAGTTCTTTTTTCTGAAATTTGGCTATGACAGCAAGCCCAAAGAAAATACACATCTGCCTTATAGCAAGTCCCTGCGCATAATTAGAGCCGGCATTAACAAAATCGCAGCAGGCCAGAATAGCCATTCCCCAAAAAATCACCTGTAAAATATTAGGCATATGTCGCCACAATTCTTTTGGTCCCATTATTTTTTCAAGCTTCATCTGGCTGAGTGCATATAGTAGCACTACTGTTGTAATAATCACACCCAATGATAAAAATGTGTTTTCAATCGTATAGGCACTAAACATATGATTTATCCATATCTGCCAAAACACATATACGCTGCAAAAAGCGGTTGCAGTTCCTGTAAAGGCATAAAAGACACCATTGGAAGTAATCTTTTTATCCAATTTATCTAATATACTCGATTTGAAAGTTTTTCTTCTTTTTATTACTTCAAGAGCACCACATAGCATACCCGCGATAAGCAGTAATGCTCCATCATACACCAGGATTCTTTTTACGCTATAAGCATTTCTATATTCATACTCCGTAATCAGTGTGGCATTTGGAATCTCCTGCAAATTAAAGTAAAGCGTACCATTATCACTATTTATTGCCGGCTCACGCTCTGTATAGCAGGCTGCAAAAGAAGCAGAATCATAATTCAGCGTATAAAAATAGGGTTGTCCTGCCGTAACCTCTTGTTCTACCGTAAAGGTATAATTGGCAATGCCGGGACTTTCATTAAATCTTCTGCCATCCTCCCACAATAAATTGAGTGCCTGATCATACAAACGTAGCTTAAATAACCCCGTATTTCCTCCCAGCGAATCCACCATAACGGTTATGGAATGCAGAGATTCTTCGGAGGGAATAAACTGCTGCATAATACCTGCCTCTTCCGAAGCAATATCTGTTTCCTGATATTCGTTAGTATCAACCGACACCATATTTTTTGTATGAAATAAATTTCCCGGATAAATGCATATAATTCCAATCATCGCGATTGTAAGAAACAGTATCTGTAATACACGAATCAGGTTCCATTCTTGTTTCAAATTAATACCTCATCATTTCTCAAAATTTCCTTCGTTTATGGTTTCGCGGATTACATATTGGGGTGCATTGTTCATGCAGATATAGATTCTGCCAATATATTCTCCTATTAAGCCAAGCATCAGCATGAGCATGCCTCCGATGAACATCATGGCTGCCATGGTGGAACTGAATCCGGCTGGTACAAGTGGATTTACCAGGCGTTTCACAATGGTGTAGATACCATATGCGAATCCTGCCACGGCACATAAGGCTCCCATTACGGTTGCGATTCTTAATGGTTTAATCGAAAATGCAGTAAAACCGTTAAACCATAATCCCATCAGCTTTCCGATTGTATAACCCGAATTGCCTACTTCCCGTTCTCTATGCTGAACTACCACATTCTCAATATTCTTAGTCGAACGTAATACCAGACCGATGACATAGGGATAGGAGTTCTCATAGCGAATCATTTCATCCACTACAAATCTACGAACAGCAAAGTAACTGGATACATATAGTTCCTTTGGTTTCTTTAAAAGATATCTTGTCATCAGCTCATTGGTTTTACTTCCCAGATTGCGAAAGATGGAATGTTGTTTATGTAAATACTTCGCATAAACTGCATCTGCACCCTCTGCAATCTTGGTGAGAAGCTTGTCTACCTCATCTGCCGGAGTTTGTCCATCATCATCCAGGCATACGACTACTTCTCCTTTACACCAATGAAAACCCGCCATAAGTGCTGCATGCTGTCCAAAATTCTTTGCAAGATTAATCCCTTTGATTTTCGGATTTTGTTTACATAAAGAGCGAATCACCTCGAAGGTATCATCCGGCGAGGCATCATTTACCAAAATAATCTCATAATCATATTCCGGAAGTTTTTCAATTGTTGTAATCACCTCTTCCGTTACCT
>JAQUYA010000067.1 GCA_028692055.1 Lachnospiraceae bacterium
ATTTGCTGTCTACTTCTTCGAATGTCCAGCTCAATCTTTCACTGTTTTGTGACATCTCAAGGGCTGATGTAGCAACACCACCTGCGTTTGCTGCCTTACCAGGTACAAATAATACTTTGTTTGCCTGCAAATATTGAGTAGCTTCTAATGTAGTAGGCATGTTTGCACCTTCACATACAGCCATAACACCGTTTGCTACTAATGTCTTTGCATCTTCAAGATTTAATTCGTTTTGTGTTGCACATGGAAGTGCGATATCCACTTTTGCTGTCCATACGCCCTTTCCTTCGTGATATTCAGCACTCGGTCTTGCTGCTGCATATTCTGTTAATCTGGCACGTTTTACTTCCTTTACCTCTTTTAATAATGCAACATCAATACCGTCTTTGTCATATATCCAACCAGTTGAATCAGATACTGTTACGACTTTTGCACCAAGCTGCTGTGCTTTTTGTGTCGCATAGATAGCAACATTTCCAGATCCAGATATAGCTACTGTTTTTCCTTTGATGTCTTTTCCATTGGATTTCAACATTTCTTCTGTTAAGTATAATAAGCCATAGCCGGTTGCTTCTGTTCTTGCTAAAGAGCCACCATAAGATAAACCTTTTCCGGTAAGAACACCTTCGTATACACCTCTGATTCTCTTATATTGTCCAAACATGTAACCAATCTCTCTTGCGCCTGTTCCGATATCGCCTGCTGGTACATCTGTGTCAGCACCGATGTATTTGCAGAGTTCAGTCATAAAGCTTTGGCAGAATGCCATTACTTCTCTATCTGATTTCCCTTTTGGATTGAAATCAGAACCACCTTTACCACCACCAATAGGAAGACCTGTTAAAGAGTTTTTGAATATCTGTTCAAATCCAAGAAATTTGATAATACCTATATTTACAGATGGGTGCAAACGTAAACCACCCTTGTATGGTCCAATAGCACTGTTGAATTGTACTCTGTATCCAGTATTGACCTGAACCTGTCCCTTGTCATCCACCCAAGGCACTCTGAACATAAGTTGTCTTTCCGGATTTACTAATCTTTCCAGCAAAGCATCTTTTTTATATGCTTCTTCGTTCGCTTCAACAACTACTCTTAATGATTCTAAAACCTCTTTTACTGCCTGATGGAATTCTGGTTGTGCAGGGTTTTTCTCTACAACCAAATCCATAATCTCGTCAACGTATGACATGATATATCCTCCTTTAGTTTCGTAAAAATGTGCAATAGACTATTCCATTGCCATCGGATTACCAGAAATATCTGTTTAACCCAAAAAACGCAGATGCATAAAAACGCCATCTACGTCAGACTCCATTGTCCATTCCGTATTATATAACGGACTTTCCAAAAGCACAAGTACTTTATCACATCACATTAATAAAATTAATAATTTTGGTACTTTTTCACAAATATTTCTTTAATATTTCGATGCTTTTTTCCTCAAAGTCCATAAGCTCCTTTGCAACTTCCATACTCTTGCCACTTGCTTCTCCATACTGATTCAATGTCTTCCACATGCTTGTCAGACCTCGGTTACTCCCCTGTATGACTAACTCCGCGATATGGCTGCTGCTTGTGTCGAACATGGTATTCATATGAATACCCCCAGTCAGCATGGCATCCTTGACTGCATTGGCTGGATAAGGCATCGCTCTGTCCTCCAGGATACCGTCTACTGCTTTGTTATGAATTGCCGAATACTTCAATGCCTGCCTGGACAATTGCAATGCAAGTCCATCATCATATACCTTCGGTGTAATCGTTTCAATTGCCTTCATTGCCATTTCCGTATTTTTCTGAACCTCTTTCAGCACTTCTATCTCATTTTTTTTATTAACGATCATTATCTGCCTCCTACCCACTTATACCTTTCCTATTACATAAAAAGCATAGGATATTTTTTACATACCCTATGCTCAGTATTTCTATTTTTATGTAGTTTTATACCTGAATTCCGCTTTAATGATTACGGATGTTTCTATACCAACAGATAGCTGTAACCTTCCCTTGTTACTCGAAAGGATAGCGGATTCCCCAATTTTCCCTTAAACTATCCATCACCTGCATCATATGAAGTGTTTCTTCATGTGGCATTTGCAGACACTCAAGTTCTCCATTTTTGATTGCTTGTATGCTTGCCTCTACTTCGTACTCATAACCGGTTATCTGTGTTGGGCAGGGATAGAATGCTACTTCCTTATATTCTGGGTTGTATACCGTTATGGAGGCAAAATTATTAATATTTTCAATTATCATAAAGCCCTTGCTGCCCTGAATGATTCCTTTCCTATCGCTAATTACTTTCATAGAACTGTTTAATACTGCCATTTTACCATCCTTATAAGTCATGGTAATGCTGTTCTGTTCATCCACACCCGTATCCGTATAAGTACACGTAGACGTAATATCTGCCACCTCATCACCAAATATCATTGATGCAAAATTTAATGTATACACGCCCACATCTAATAATGCACCACCTGCAAGCGCCGGGTCCTGCATTCTGGGAACCTCATCAATCCTGTATCCCAGATTTGCCGTTAACATATGTGGTTCTCCAATAACACCCGAATCTAATACTTCCTTTATTTTATCACGCATTGGCATATATCGTGTCCAGATTGCTTCTGTGATAAATACCTTTTGTTCCTTTGCATATTCCAATAATTCTTTCGCCTGTTTTGCATTTGCTGTAAATGCCTTTTCGCATAATACCGGTTTCTTGTGTGAAATACATAATTTTGCATGTGCAAAATGATGTGAATGCGGAGTTGCAATATATATCAACTCTACCTCCGTATCCTTTACCAGTTCCTCATAAGAACCATATGCCTTTTGAAACCCATATTCCTTTGCAAATTTCTGTGCTCTCTTCAAATCTCTGGATGCCACTGCATAACATTCTGCATCTTCCATTCCAGCAATTGTTTTTGCCATAAGTGTCGCAATACTGCCACTTCCCAAAATTCCAATTTTCATTCTTACTCCCATCTGCGTGCTTTAGCACGCGTACAATCAAAACCAACTCATTCGTATATATGCTTTTATGAATCCTTATACCTTCTCTTCATCGACTCTTTTAGTATAGCAAAAAAGAGTGTTGTTTGAAAACACTCTTTTTCTTATATGTTTATTAAATTTACCTTATCTGATTACTCAACAAATTCTGATTTCACAAATCCCGTCTGCCCTTTGTAGTCAATCTTTGACCAGCCATCTGCCTGCTTCATAATCAAATCAAATTGATCTCCCTGATAAGCAACCCCCAATTTGTCGGAAGCTTCATTTGCTGACTTTCGGACATTAACAGTCTCTTTTGCCGTTACTTTTCCCTGCGTTGCTGTATCTGCCGCTGGTGTTTCTGCCGTTGGTGTTTCTGCATTATCATTGGTATCTGTTTCTGCTGATGTATCTACTACTTTTAAAAATTCAGTTTTCACATAAGCTTCTTTATCCCCAAACTGAATTTTACTCCAGCCATTTTCTTTTGCTTCCAGTCTGGTATACCGCTCACCTGCAATTGCTTTTCCAATCTTATCCGCAGTTTCACTATCAGAGCTTCGTACATTAACGGTATCTGTTGTTTCCACAGTTTCTGTTATAACCTGTGTTGGCTGTATATCTTCTGCTTGCGCGGTTTCCTCTGTCGCTTCTTCTACGACATTCTCACTTACTGCATTATCGCTTACACTATCAGAAACTTCCAATGCCGCTAACGCTTCCCCAACTTCTGTCTTTATCTTTGTCGGAAGCTCAGCTAAAAATTTATTTAGATTTTCATCTTTCTCAATTGCTTCGTTGTAGCTTACCTGTACCCGGTTAAATAAGTCCAGAACATCGTCCTGTGTTGAAAGTGCCTTTAAATATTCTGAAACATTGTCATCAATTTCGCCCTCATAAATATATAATTCACCACTTTCATTAGGGCAAATATATAACGTATTGAGTGCCGGTGCCAATGTATCAATGTCTTTAAATTTCACTTCATAGTATACATATGCCAGATACGTATTCTCTAACAGTCCTTTTTTCGTATAACAAATAATGTTTTCATATTGGTCAATATACTCACTTTTCTTCTGTAAACGAATTCTTTCTGTATCTTCGGTATAATTTCTACAGGCAACCACTGTATCCATATCACCATCTGCAAGTGCTACATAATACTTATTCACCAAATCATTTACTTCTGGATAAGCATTCTCTTCTAATGGTTCTTCTGCAACTTCGCTTCCCGATACCGTATTTACTGCTGTTTCTGTCGTTGCTGTAGGTTTCCCCAAACCTTTTCCAACAATTATCATTACAATAATACAAACTGCAATGATTACACCTGCAATAGCAGTAATCTTCTTGTTCTCCATTATTAGGTCTCTTCCCCTCAAAATCAACCTTTCTGCAGCCTGCAAAAAAACTTTGATTTTTGATAATAAACCATTCATATAAAACACCTTTCCAGCTATCTTTTTTTCATTTTTCAACTACTTTTCATAGTGCACCCGACAGGAGTCGAACCTGCATTAAAGGCGTCGGAGGCCTACGTTCTATCCATTAGACTACGGGTGCGGGTGCGATGTAACACATTCAATTGTTACAAATTTGTTACATCGCAAAATTCATAATAGCATATTTTTATGCGATTGTCTAGTAATCCATTTACAAAGAAGTATGTACTTATTGTGTCCGGCTTCCCTATCGATTATAGGATTCTCAATTCATCTCTTACTCTTGAGTAATAGTATGCATGATTTGCAAGTACTTCTTCCCTGTCAACCTGTGTTTGATTCACTTCCTGAACCATCTCATTTAATTCCAACGTATTACGATTTTCATCTACTGGAATCAGTAAAGTTTCATGAATGGAGCTTGGTAATATATAACAATCTTTTCCAATCTCATGTGTGAAATTTTTCAGTACATCTTTATACAGGATACAGGCTGCACCATGGATTCTGGACTGATTACTCAGCACGTACATGGGAATCTTTATTTGCTCCCCCATACTTTCCAAAAGCATTTGTTCCACCATATTATTCAGCCATTCTTCTGCATTTTCTCTTCCTTCTTCCTTACACATTTCCGTATCTTCATACTCTTTGCGCAGATTATCCAATAAAATCTTTCGCATCACTTCTTCCATATTCTGTATTTCGAAAGGTAATAGCTTCGAAGTGTTCTCTTTGGCTGCTTCATATAAAGTTTCCAGACTAACCTTCCACATTTTACGATGCTTTTCATGAATTAGTATGGTTGCATCTCCAATGACTTCATTCGTAACAAGGCAATAAAAAACAATTGCCAGATCCAGATAGCGAATATGTGGAATGACTTTTAATAGTTCCTGGTTTTGTTCATAATTAATTAATTTATAAACTATTTTTCCTCTTACCTTCTCATATTTTGTAAAGAAGTCCATGTTTAAGCGGTCTGACACCTTATTCTGTTCATATAATTGAATAATCGTTTTTACATTGTCCGAAAATGTGGCTCCATTCTTGTATGTTTCAAAAAAACTGTTTAAATATATGGTAGGGGAAATATTGTTTTCTTTTTCCTGAATAGTCATTCCTTCCAAAATAATCCCGTTATTCTTGGTAACCTGATTTATAACTACAGTTACACCATTTCCATAATAGTCCTGCATTGCATTTTTCATTTTCAAACTATAATCCTTTAATTCCATATGTTCTCCTATTGCATATTTATATGCATTTTTGTTTTATTTTTGGGGTTTTGGTACGAATGTACCGAATAAGATAATCCTGATATTGACTTGTACACAAAAAGACAACAAAGAGAATCTTTGTTGTCTTAAAAGCTTTTTCATAAAATTATATGCATTTACATAATAACACTATACTCTGGACAGATATTCTCCAGTTCTTGTGTCGATTTTGATAACATCATTTTCTTCCACAAATAAAGGTACATAAACAGTTGCTCCTGTTTCTACTTTTGCTGGCTTTGTTGCACCTGTAGCTGTATCACCCTTAAATCCTGGTTCTGTTTCAACAATTTGAAGCTCTACAAAAAGTGGAGGTTCTACTGCAAAAACATTTCCATTATGTCCACAGATTTTACACATTTCATTTTCTTTAACAAATTTTAAAGAATCACCGATTGAAGTTGCATCCAATGCAGTCTGCTCAAAGGTTTCTGTGTCCATGAAGTAATATAAATCACCATCTTCATATAAATATTGCATATCTTTTCTATCAATACGTGCTTGTGGACATTTTTCTGTTGGTCTGAAAGTTTTTTCTACAACACCGCCACTTTTGATATTTTTCAATTTGGTTCTAACAAATGCTGCTCCTTTACCTGGTTTCACATGTTGGAACTCAATAATCTGGTATATATTATTATCATATTCAATAGTAACACCATTTCTGAAATCACCTGCTGAAATCATTCAAATATTCCTCCTAAAATTTTCTCACTACAATTCTATTATAGTGTATAATAAAAATCCTCATATTTCAACTATTTTTTTAATATATAATCAATTGCCTGTAAATAACCTGCTAATCCCTGTCCAAAAATCTGCTTGTCGCATACTTCTGCCGTTACTGATTTCTTACGGAACTCTTCTCTTTTTGTTATATCCGAAATGTGAATTTCCACCTTAGGGAGTGTAATACTTGCTAATGCATCACGTATCGCATAGCTATAGTGCGTATAAGCACCCGGATTAATAACAATCCCCTCCGTTCCATCACGATAAGCATCCTGAATGCGATCGATAATTGCACCTTCGTGATTACTTTGGAATACTTCTATCTGGCATTTTTCCTTTTCTCCCTTTTCACCTATCAGGCGAAGCAAATATTCATAATCCTCTGTCCCATAAACAGATTTTTCCCGAATTCCAAGAAAATTAATATTCGGTCCGTTAATTACTAATAGCTTCATACTCCTTTACCCCCTCCTGTATCTCGTCTAGGATTTCATCAAATCCTTTATTATCTACATCGATTACAAGATCTGCTACCGATTCATAGATTGCCACCCGCTGCTTCAATAACGTATTTATTTTTTCTTTTGGCACGTCTCCCTGAAGTAACGGTCTTGTTGTATCATTTTTTAGTCTTTCATAAATGGTGTCCGCAGTTACACGCAGATATACCACACATCCTAATGCCTGTATCAGTTTCCGATTTTTTTTTCTAAGAGGCAAACCTCCTCCAGTTGAAATTATCTGATTTCTACAATTATCCAATAATTCTTCCAAATATGCAGTTTCCATTTTTCGGAAAGTTTCTTCGCCTGATTGTGCAAATATCTCACGAATCGAAACATCCTGTTCCCGTTCAATCTGTTTATCCGTATCTATAAATGTGCGTTGTAATCGATAGGAAAGCTTCCTTCCAATACTGGATTTTCCACTTCCCATAAAACCAATTAGAATTACATTATTCATTTATCTTCATCTCTTCCTGTAATAATTCGTAAATCTCATTTGCCGTTTCGTCCGTTACTTTTGTCTGATTCCATAATTCATAGGCATCAATTCCCTGATATAACAACATTTTCAATCCATTATACGCCTTTCCGCCTGCTTCCTCCACCAGTTTCATAAATTGTGTTTTCGCTGGTTTATATATCAGGTCGTAGCCGGTATGGATTCGTTTGTAAAATTCGGTATCTGAAATTACCGCTTCCTGACTATTGGGATACAGACCCACACTAGTTCCCTGAATCGCGAGAAATTGTTTCTGTGGAAGCTTCTGGTAATCCTCTAATTTCATCGGGACAATACATTCTGTTTGCAATGCTTCATTTACTTCCCTGGCAACTGCCTCGGCTTTTTCTATGGTACGGTTCAGTAAATATACTCTCTTTGCTCCATAATAGGCACACATAAACGCCACGGCTCTGGCAGCACCACCAGCACCCAGCAGTAATATTTCTTCGTCTTTTATGCGAATCTTTTCTGACAAAAGAGCTCTGTGCAGCCCTGTCATGTCCGTGTTATAGCCCTTATAACCGCCGTTTACACGTACCAGCGTATTCACGGCACCTATTTTATCTGCAAGCTCATCTATCTCCACCAGACTGCCAAGCACTGCGCTCTTATGTGGTACTGTAACGTTCAGCCCAAGTACCTGTAAGGCATAGGCACCCCTTACTGCATTCTGCACTTCTCCCGACTCTACCTGAAATGGAACATAAATAGAATTATGACCTGTCTTTTTTGCAAGTGTATTGTGTATCAGGGGCGATAGGGTATGTGCAACCGGATTTCCTATCAATCCGCATACTTTTGTTTTTCCATCAACGCTCATTGGATTCCCTCCTGATTTTCCTTTTGTAGAAATATAGCACTATTTTTTCCAAATATCTTTTCAGCACAATCTGTATTTCCTCTTTTGGGTGAATCGGCTTTACCAGAATCGTATAGATGCCTGCTTTATTTGCCCCCCATACATCGGTAAACAGCTGGTCACCTACAAAAAGTGTGGTTTCTTTTTGCGTATGCATCTGCTCCATTGCCTTTCGATAATTTTGGGGAGATGGTTTGTTTGCCTTAAAAATATAGTGTACCTGCACGGCATCATTAAACATTTTGACACGCGGTTCCTTATTATTAGAAAGCAGCATGGCATCATAGCCAATCCCCTTTAACCTTTCAAACAGTTGTATGGCACGTGCATCTGCTGGTGCACCATGCGGAACCAGGGTGTTATCCACATCAAAAATCACACCTCGATACCCTCTTTTATAAAAATCCTCAAAATTTATCTGATAGGCAGAGTCCAGATACTCGTTTGGATAAAATCTTCGAAACATATAGAACCTCTTATTTTCTTTTTATTCTAATTTTTATTTTTATTCTTATTCCCAATATGCCCACTTTAGCGGACAAGCCTTCTTCTCATAGCATTTGTCTAGTATAGCAAAAAAAATAACACCCTGCAAGAATACAAGGTGTTCACGAAACGTTTCATTTTTGTAAGACACGGCCATCCTCCGTATCACTTATGCTATTATCGACTGCAGATCCTACGAAATACTGATATTCCTCAAGTACCTGATCCTTCTTCATATCAGAAACCGCTTTTTGTATATCCAAATTGCCTATTTCACTGTCACTTCCAATGTAATCAAAAGTATTCTCTTTTTGAAAAGTAAGTGATATATTCTCCAGGTTTGCAATTTTGCTTCGCTTATCTGTTTCGGTAATCTGAGAAGTGTAATTTTGCTGAAGGCTATCCAGATTTTCTTCCATTACATTCGGCTGTTCTTCCTGTTTTCTTATCTCAGCTGTATTTACTTTTGGAATATCATTGACACGATACTGATTATAAAATCCGCCGTAATCTGTAAATCCCTGAATTGCCATTCCTACACCTCCTTACCCTTCGTTATTACTTTCATTTGTATTCACATAAGTCCTGTTATATGCATTGTATTTTTGTTTTGTAATAAATATATCGTCCAAATCTGTAAAAACTTTAGACTTCATCTGCATCAGCAAGTGTTTTGATAAGTGTTTTTGTGTATGAATTTTGCGGATTTGCATAAACTTCTTCCGCAGTTCCTCTTTCGACTATAGTACCTTCCTTCATAATCATTACCCAGTCACTAATCTGATAAACCACTCTCAAATCATGTGAAATAAAGAGAATAGCTAATCCCATGTCCTTATGCAGCTGTAATAATAAGTGAATAATTTGTGCCTGTATTGTCACATCTAACGCAGATACCGGTTCATCTGCAATCAAAAGCTTTGGTTCCAGCATTAATGCGGTTGCAATGCAGACTCTCTGTCTTTGGCCTCCCGACAGCTGGCTCGGATAGCGTTCTGCGAATTTTTCATCCAGTCCTACCTTTTTCAGCATCTCAATTGCCTTTCGATGCATATCTTCCTTCGAAATTCCTCCCTTTACACGCAATGGCTCCTCCACAATCCAGCCAACTTTTTTTGCCGGATTCAGGGAAGAATATGGATCTTGAAATACCATCTGCGGCTGCTCTGAATAGTGTTTTATTTCACCAGTGTATTCTTTATTCATTCCGAGAATTGTTTTTACCAGTGTTGTTTTTCCACAACCACTTTCCCCGATTAGTCCTGCGATTTCTCCCTCCTTTATTTGGAAGGAAATATCCTTGCAGACCTGCTTTCTATTTTTTTTATGAAATCCAATCTGCCTGCCTTCCGTATAGTAGGCACACAGATTGGATACTTCTAATATATTCGCCATGTTTCATCCTTCCTTGCATGCCTGCACAAGCAATGCATGTGCAGAATCACTCGAAATTCTTCTCACACTTTGGTATCGCCGCAATCAATTGCTTTGTATATACTTCCTGTGGATTCTGATAAATATCTTCTGTATTACCGCGTTCTACAATGTGTCCATTCTGCATCACAATCACCTTGGTACAAAGCTTACGCACCAAACTCAAATCATGTGAAATAAATAGAATAGCAGTATTTTTCTTACTGTTAAGGCGTTTTAGTAATTGCACTATCTGTGCCTGTATGGTAACATCCAATGCAGTTGTTGCTTCATCTGCAATTAAAATCTTAGGATTACAAATCATTGCCGATGCAATCATAACTCTTTGCCGCATACCACCGGATAACTGATGCGGATATTGCCGATAGATTTTCTCTGGTTCCGGCAGCTCCACTTCACGGAGTGCATCAATTGCTCTCTTTTTCAGTTCCTCTTTGGTAAGATTTTCATGCAGCCGCAGGCTTTCTTCCACCTGCCATCCAATTTTACGTACCGGATTCAGAGATGTCATAGGCTCCTGAAATATCATACTGATATCTTTTCCCTGAAATTCACGCAGTATTGAACGCTTACATATCAATAAATCCTGCTCTTTAAAAATAATCTGTCCTTTTTTCGTAATATCATGGCGGCTTAATAATCCGGCAATTGCCAATGCGGTCATCGTCTTCCCAGAACCGGATTCCCCAACAATACCAACGATTTCACCTTCCTGTAATTGCATGGAAAAATCAAACACTACCGTTTCTGGAACCGAATGGTCATGAAATTCAATATTCAAATCTTTTATTTCCAATATTGTTCCCATATACTTACCTTTTTCCCTTATACTTTATACAAGGCTCATCATTTTAATTCTTTGATGCCTTCTCCCAAAAGCCCAAAGCCGAGCACCAGCAGAATAATGAAGATACCTATACTGAGTGCATAACCTGGCCTGGTAAATAAATATGCCTGTGCCTCCGAAAGCATCCTTCCAAGGCTTGCAAAGGGCGGCTGTACCCCAATCCCCAAATAACTCATTCCAGCCTCTGCCAATACCGCATTATTAAATCCAATCATAACGGAAGACAATAATACCGGAAGTGTATTTGGTAAAATATGCACAAACATAATCCGCAAATCACCTGCGCCAATCAGTTTTGCCTGTTTTACATAATCCATGTTTTTACAGCGTAAAAATTCACTTCGTACAATTCGTGCAAAGCTGGGTATAAATGCAATTCCAAGTGCAATTACAATATTTACCGTTCCAGTTCCCAACAGGCTGATAAATACCAATGCCAGTAAAATACTTGGAAATGCAAAAATAGCATCGTTAATGCGCATCAGTATCTCATCCAGCCAACCCCCGTAATATCCGGTGAGTGCACCAAGTATAATGCCTGCGCCTGTACCAATCAGTATCGTTCCCGTTGCTACGAGTAATGTGGTTCCACTTCCTTTTAATACACGGCTGAATATATCACGGCCAAAGTTATCACAACCCAGAAAATGATGCCAGGATATACCTGCCAGCTTCTGTGTTTCATCCATTGCCTCCGGATTATACGGTGTATATACAAATCCAATTAAAATGAATACACACATCGTAATGGTGATAACAGCACCTATACGAAGATTATAATTTATTCTTTTTGCTGCTTGTTCTTTCTCGCTTTTTCTCATTGTCTTTACACCATGCGTCTTTTCAGACATTCAAACTGATTTATAATGATTTTTCCGTTCCCCTGCCTACTCCATACGAATCCTGGGATCAATAACACGATACAATAAATCCACAAATAAATTCACTATATTTACAATAAACGCAATACACACAATAATTGCCTGTACAACGGGATAATCTCGATTGGATATTGATGTTAACAGGATTCTTCCTATTCCCGGAATGCCAAATACCTGTTCTATAATAATACTTCCTGCTATCATATCTGCCAAAGCCATTCCCAAAAATGTAATAACCGGAATCATGGCATTTTTTAATACATGGTTCCACAATACTGCTTTTGTGGTATTTCCCTTGCTGTATGCTGTTTTCGCATAATCCAGCTTTGCCTGCTCTATGACAGAGCTCCGAAGTAGTTTCGCTGCCATAGCACTTTTCGGTATCGCAATCGCCAGACTCGGAAATACCATATAACGAAGAAAAGCACCCATATTTACCTCGTAGGATATAAAACCTCCCGGTGTAAACAAATGCAGGAGCAGTCCAAAAACATATGTCATCAGTATTCCTAAAAAGAAAGGCGGTATTGCCAGCGAAAACTGATTTATTGCACAAATCACAGAATCTATTTTCCCACCCACATGTTGTGCCGCGTAGATTCCAAGTGGAATACCCAGAACAAGCATAAATACAAATGCCATGATGGTTAATGTCAGTGTAATCGGTATCTTATCCACTATCATATCCCGAACCGGCATTTGATAACTGTAAGAGGTTCCCATATCCCCCTGAAGGAAAGAAGCAATCCACTTTACGTAACGCACCATAAATGGCTCATTTAATCCCATTTCCTCTCTTAGTGCAGCTACCTTTTCCGGTGTTGCCTGTGTTCCCAGCATAGATGTTGCCGGATCCCCCGGTATCACCGTAAAAGCCAGAAATACAAGAAAGGAAACGATAAGAAGGGTTATTATTAAAATCACGATTTTTCTCCCACATTCTTTCATTTCCTCACCTGCTCTTTCTAATTCAATTTCTATTCTTCTTTTTCATCTGCAAAGCGCATTTTAGATATGTCCTGTACATACAATGGATAAAATTCATATCCGGTAAACTTTTTATTGTATGCAACAAATTGCGGCATATCCTGAATATATACATTCGCTGCATTCTCAGCCAGGATACGTTCACATTGTTTATAATATTCTGTCTGTTTTGCATCATCTACTTCTAAAATTGCTTTTTGGAATGTTTCGTCATATTCTGTATTGTTGAAATTAATGAAGTTATTGCCTGCATCAGACACGAATCTATCCAGCAATGCTCTCGCTGTCAGGCTGGAAGCATCTACACCGACTACGGTGCTCTCATAGTTGCGGTCTGCATAGACGTCACTTAACCAGCTATCCCATTCAATCAGATTAATCTTTGCCGTAACACCGATTTCCTTTAATTCTTCTGCAATTACCTGCGCAGTATCAATATGTGGCTGATAATTAGAAGGAACGGAAATGGTAAAGGTAAATCCATCCGGATATCCAGCTTCTGTTAATAATTCTTTTGCCTTTTTAATATCGACATTATAGATATCCTTTAGACTGTCATCAAAGTATTTTCCAAAGGTTGGAAACATGCTGCTTCCGATTTCTGTCCCTGCTCCGTCCGATACCATTTTCATAATCGCCTGCGGGTCAATCACATAGCAAAGTGCCTGACGCACCTTTACGTTATCAAAAGGTGCTACTTTATTATTTAAGTATAATGCCTGTACCAGATTCATGGTACCCTCATCTACCGTAAACTCATCTCCCAGTTCCGCTGCCTGGCTGGCAGAAACTCTGGGATACATATCGATAGAGCCACCCTTCAGGTTCATGGTAACTGTATCCGCATTTGCAATAATCTTAAAAACAACCTTTTGGATGTGTGCCGGTTCTCCCCAATACTCATCAAATTTTTCCATCACAATGTTTTCCTGTGGGGAACGGGATACATATTTATAAGGACCAGTTCCGATTGGTTTTGTATCCGCATCCGAATTATTCTCTGGAATAATCGCAGTCGTCATATATGCCAGAAAAGAGGTATCCTCCTCCTTTAATACAATTTCAACGGTTTTTTCATCAACAATATTGACACTCGCAATATTAGAATACGCCGCTACCAACGGTTCTCCGTTACTGGTATCGGCGCATTTATCTATCGAATACTTAATGTCCCGAGCTGTAACTGGATTTCCATCATGAAACTTAATACCTTCTCTTAAATGAAAGGTATAAGTCTTACCATCCTCTGATACCTTGTACTCACTTGCTACAGCAGGGTTCAGATTACCTTTGCTATCCGGCTTAACCAAGCCTTCATACATGTTGAATAATACCTCTTTTGTTCCTGCCGCAACAGCTTTGTGTGGGTCAAGACTATCTTCAATATCCTGTGGTATTCCAACGGTAATCGTGGAAGAATCGTCACCTGCCTTATCACCTGAACATCCGCTCAGTGCAATAGTTAGTGTAAGTAACACAAACATCAGAATGAGATTTTTAAATCTTTTTCTTTTCATGTGTTCTTTTCCTTTCTTCTGCTCTACACTTCAGTAGAGCCACATTAAAATTATTTAGTTTTTCTGCATTAAAACAATGTTAATGTTTTAACACTCTTTTGTATTGTATACAAAATTCTTCTAAAACGCAAGTATTTTTTTATTTTTTTGTTTCAAAATATCCAAACAAAAAAAGCTGCTAAATA
>JAQUYA010000172.1 GCA_028692055.1 Lachnospiraceae bacterium
AGAATACTATAATTGGCAAAATGGCCAAAACTAGCATTGCCATCATAGCTCCCATATCAATAGATCCATATCCACCACGCAGATATTGTACTGCCATTGGGATTGTCTTGACATCTTCAAGTACCAAAGTCGGTAGTAGATAATCATTCCAAATCCACATAGCATTCAAAATGGCTACGGTTATTGCTGTGGGACGCATAACCGGAAAAACTATTTTGAAAAAAATCTGTATTGGATTACAACCATCAATCATAGCCGCTTCTTCTAATGAAACCGGAATTGCTTTTACAAATCCAGCAAACATAAATACAGAGAGTCCTGCACCAAATCCCAGATAAACAGGTATAATTCCAACAATATTTCCTAATCCCATCATATTTGAGATTTTAGAAAGCGTAAACATAACCATCTGGAATGGTACAATCATGGCAAATACAAACAGGTAATAAAGCATCGATGTAAATTTGCCTTTTACTCTTGTAATCCACCATGCTGTCATGGCAGTAAGAACTACAATTACAATTACCGAACATATGGTAATAAAAAATGAATTAAATGCCGCCTCTGGTAATCCTGTCTTTGTGATTCCTTCTACATAGTTTTTTATTCCTGCAAATGTTTCCGCATTTGGGAGAGCGAATGGCTGATTGCTAATATAGAGTTTACTCTTAAATGAGTTATAAAACACCATGATAATTGGAATCAAAAAGATTACTGACAAAGCAGAAAGACAGCCAATCATTACGATGCTGGTCCCCCTTGATTCCTCCATAAGATTACGGACTTTTCGTTGTTTCCCCATCAGTTTTCCACCTCCCTACGCCTTGTAAAATACAATTGGGTAAGTGCTATGATTCCTACGATGAGGAAAAAAATAACTGCTTTTGCCTGCCCAACACCTTCCCACCCATTTCGATTATAAAAGGTATTGTAAATATCAAGTGCAAGCATTTGTGTCTGTTTGCCAGGTGCCCCAGCTGTCAATGCCAGATTTTGATCAAAAAGCTTAAATGAATTGGTTAGAGTCAAAAACAAACAGATAGTAACAGATGGCATAACCATTGGGATCGTAACTTTAAATAGTGCCTGTGTTTTGGTCGCTCCATCTATTTGTGCTGCTTCCACCAGTTCCGTAGGTATATTTTGTATTCCCGCAATATAAATAATCATCATATAACCAATCAATTGCCAGTTCATTAAAATAATCAATCCCCAAAATCCGTAATTTGCATCTGTTGTAATTGTGACACCAAAACTGCCCAATACACCATTGATAATCAATTGCCAGATATATCCCAGCACAATTCCCCCAATAAGGTTCGGCATGAAAAAAATTGTTCGGAATAGATTTCTTCCCTTTATTTCTCTTGTTAATGCATATGCTAAGATAAATCCAAACACATTAATCGTCACAACTGATACGATCATAAACTTAGTCGTAAACCATAATGCATTTAAGAAATCTTTATTTGAAAATGCTTTGATATAATTTCCTATGCCAATCCATTTTGCATTTGTCACAGTTGTGAATTTGCAAAAGGAAAGTCCAATTCCTAAAATAAATGGCAGTATAAAAAACAGCAAAAATGCAATTAATGTAGGAAGTGCAAAAACTGCAAAGTATTTCTTATAAGCTTTCTGCATAGATTCCTCCTCCGGCTCTATTCAACTAGAGCCGCTTTCTCAGTTTTCCACTCCTCTACTGTCTGCGTTACAAGCGTATCCCATTCCATGGAACCCTGTGCATACTGCATTAGATTCGCACCAAGGTCATCTTTGAAAGTCTGACTTGGGAATGTAGTATAAACCCATGTAAAGTTGTCATAGTTTTCATCATTCATGTAGCGTAATACTTCCTGCGCTAACGGATCTGTTGGTGATTCTTCTTCGGTAAATGTATTAAATGGTGTGATAAACCCAAGTTTGTTCGTAACAAAGTCTTTGCCTGTATCCGAACTGTATAACCATTCCAAAAATGCAACACTTGCCTTTTGATCTGCTTCACTTGCCTGACTATTCAAAGATAAAAATCCCTCTGTACCAATGCATAAGCCTTGTTTTTCTTCACCCTCTACGCCGGTATAAATTGGCAGGAATTTTACATCCTCTTCCGCTACCACATTACCATCAACTCCATTTATTTGATTCCAAGCCCAGTTTCCATTTTGAACCATAGCCACTTTACCCAAAGCAAATTCCGACATGGAATCATCTACCGATTTCGATCCCAACATAGCTGGCTCAGTACAAGAATTATTAATATATAAATCAAAAATGTTTTTGTAGTTATCGGAATATGTAAAATCTATCTCTTGTTTATCGGTAACTCCATCTTTTTTGTATTCCCATGCAATCGGCACGTTTAACGTATGTGTCTGCCATCTCCAATCCTCACCTGCCGTAAGTGACGTGGAAGCAAATGCCCCTTCAATCCCTAACTCATCTTTGTGCAGCTGCATATCTTCCGCTACTGCTTTTAATGTAGCAAAATCTTTAATTTCTTCTGTAGTGCCGATAGATACCGCTTTATCTGCCAGCGCAAAGTATTGATTCATAATGCTCTGATTGTAAATAATACCGAATCCCTCTACTACATACGGCAGCCCATAAACACCTGTACCATCCGTTCCAGTTACGGCGAGATTCTTATTTGTCAACCAACTGTAGATATCTGTATTACTCCAATCTGCACAGTACTCCGCCCAGTTCTGATATCCAATTGAACCGTTGATCTGGAATAGGGTTGGCGCATCACTTTTTGCCATTTCTGACTTTAAGGTCTGTTCATACGTTCCCGAAGCTGCTGTGGTTACCTTCACTTCAACACCTGTCTCCTCTGTATAGGCCTTTGCAATATCCTCCCATACTGTAGCAACTTCAGGCTTGAAATTCAGGTAATTGACCGAACCTGTCTCCGCCTCTGCACTTCCTTTTTCTGTCCCACATCCGCCTAACATTGCTGCGCATAATGCTGCTGCCACTAATACACTGGCCACTTTTTTAATTCTCATAATACCTTCCTTCCCGTTCTATCTTGTCTAGAACTCTAACTTATAGTTTCAACATCTTGTGAACGTTTACGTTAACGTTACCGTTATCGTTTTCTATACTGACTTTACCACTCTATTTTACAGTTTTCAATAGTAAATTTTTTT
>JAQUYA010000068.1:0-9267 GCA_028692055.1 Lachnospiraceae bacterium
TCCACTCTCTTCCATAGAAAGCGGCTCCCATTACTAATTTCTCGATTGGAACACCTGCCTTCACGAATAGTGCTACCGTACGGTCCGCATTTGGTGCATCCGGCTCTATCCTGCTTCCATACAGATTTGCCAGATGTCCTGTCGTTTTGGAGAATCCACCATGATAATCATAGGTCATTAATTGTACATAATCCAAATATTGCGCTACTTCTCCCATATTTGTCGCTTCCAGATAAGAATCCAGTCCTCCTGCAGCAATGGATAATGTCTTGTAACTGTCACATACCTTCAGACCCTCTCTTAATTCCTTCAGAAGCAAAGTAAAGTTCTCCTTATCCGCATCCATTGCTATAATGCCCGCATCAGAAATACAGGGATATTCCCAGTCAATATCCAATCCGTCCAGCTGCTCTCTTTTCAATATCTCTATTGCAGAGTCTGCAAATAGTTTTCTTCCCTCTCCTGTCGCAGCCGCCTGCGAGAATCCATCTGCACCCCAGCCTCCAATTGATAATACCAGTTGTATTTGTGGATTAATTTTCTTTATTCTGGCTATTTCTTTCTGAATTTCTCTTCCATTCCAATATACTTTTCCTTTTTCTATCAATCCAAATGCAAAATGAATTGCATCCAGCCTCTGTATGTCCTCTTCCTTTAAACACTTCATGTTCTTTGTCAAACAATATGCAATTAGTTTTGTTTCTTTCAACCTTATATCCTCCTGTTAAATTACCTTATTTTAAGATAAATATAGATATTTTGTCTATTAAAGTCAATGCAAAACATTGCATTTTCATCATTTTGCACACACTGCACATTTATATACAAAAAATGGCAAGTTCATACCGAGATTATTCTTTGGTGAATCTGTATAATGTAGTTTATAAACAAATACTACTTTTCGTCATTATTTTAAGATAGTATTCAAAAAAGGAGGAAGTTCAATTATGTCACAGGTTATCGCCAAAAGCAAAAAGCCTGCTAAGGGCTCTGTAAACAAGAAAAAAACACTTGCATTGCTTAGTATGGTTGCGCCGGGTGCCATTTGGCTTATTTTATTGCGGTATATCCCAATGTTTGGTATTACCATCGCCTTTAAGGATTATAAAATTTATACCAAAGCACCCTCACTCGTCAACAACATCATACATAGTAAATGGGTGGGACTTAAAAATTTTAAATTTATTTTTGCCACTACGGATTCTTGGCAAATGATTCGAAACACGATCGGTTACAATGCACTCTGGATTGTGTTAGGTTTGGTTATCTCAGTTGTATTCGCAATTATGTTAAATGAAATTAACAATAAATTCGTAGCTAAATCCTACCAGACCCTGATGTTCTTTCCATATTTCTTAAGCTGGGTGGTTGCCAGTTATTTCCTTTTGGCTTTTCTGGATCCAACACGTGGACTGCTAACACATATACAGCAAAACCTCGGTATGACACCTACCAACTGGTACAACAATCCAAAGCCCTGGCCGGTTATCTTAACCATTGCTAACCTTTGGAAGGGCATTGGATATTCTACTATTTTATATTTAGCAGCTATTACCGGTATTGATTCCTCTCAGTACGAAGCCGCCAGTATAGATGGTGCAAATAAGTGGCAGCAGATTCGTTATGTGACTTTACCTCATTTAAAAACAATTATTATCATTCTCTTCATTATGAATGTAGGTAAGATTTTCAATGCAGACTTTGGTTTATTCTATAGTGTTCCTATGAATTCGGGTCCATTATATCCTGCAACACAGGTTATTGATACCTATGTATACAACGCTCTTATTGCCACTAATAATGTCGGTATGAGTTCTGCCGCTGGTCTGTTACAGAACGTAGTCGGTTTCATATGTATCATGTTTGCGAACACCATTGTTAAAAAAGTGGATCCAGACAGTAGTTTATTCTAAGGAGGCAATATTATGAGTCACACAAATAATTCCGTGGTTTCCCCACGAAGAACTAAGAAAAGACGGCTTAATTCCGTAAGTATACCAACAGAAATAGTTATTTACATTGTCCTTGGACTTTTTTGTCTGGCATGTGTGTTACCTTTTCTCTTTGTTATCATTATTTCCTTTACATCGGAAGACAGCATTCGTCAGATAGGATTTTCTTTTATTCCAGCTGAATGGTCTTTGGAAGCATACAAATATGTCATTGATTTAGGCGACCAGTTATGGCGTTCCTACTTTAATAGTTTTTTCGTTACTTTACTAGGTACCTTTTTAAGTGTCCTTATTTGTATTCTTTATTCGTATGCACTATTTAGACCCGACTTTAAATACCGTAAATTTTTTACTTTTTTCTGTTTCTTTACGATGATGTTTGGTGGTGGACTGGCTCCAACCTACATGGTCTGTAAGAATATGCTTCACCTAAGTGATAACTACGCGGCAATGATTGTACCAATGCTGTTAAATCCTTTTAACATTATTATTATGCGTACCTTCTTCCAGAGCTCTGTTCCAGAATCTTTGATAGAAGCTGCCGCAATTGATGGTAGTGGCGAGTATAATACCTTATTTAAAATTATTATTCCAATCGCAAAACCGGGTATTGCAACTATAGCACTTTTGAATGCCCTGGCTTATTGGAATGAATGGTTTATCCCGATGCTTTATGTTCGTGATGCAAACCATATTCCACTGCAGTATCTGTTAATGAAAATGCAAAATCAGGTAGACTTTTTGGTAAAGAACAGCTCCATGATTGGTGCCGAGGCTGCCAATATTATGTCGGATTTACCAAAAGACAGTCTGCGTATGGCTCTGGTTGTTCTCATCGTTGTACCAATTGCCTGTGCATATCCATTTTTCCAACGTTTCATCATCTCAGGTCTTACCGTTGGTTCCGTAAAAGGGTAAGTACGATAGCATAAAGCTATCGATTACATACAATTAATCATCTATAATAGGAGGGAATTACATGAAAAAGAACAAAGTATTACCACTCATTCTGTCTGTCGCAATGTTAAGTACACTCTTAACCGGTTGTGGCTCTAAGGCATCTACAGATGCAGCAGCTACCGACAGCGCAAGTACAGAAGCAACCACAGAAACCACAACAGAAGCCGGTGCAGATGCATCCGTAGATGCCAGCAGCCTGGAGCCAGTTACCTTGAAATGGTATCTTCACGGTAGTAATGTTACCGATGACGCTGCAGTATTAGAAGCAGCAAATGCATACCTGACCGAAAAATTAAATGTTACTCTGGAGCCAATCTGGGGTACCTGGGGTGATTTCGATCAGAACTCTGTATTAGCTATTAACGGTGGCGATGACGTAGATATCTACTTTACCTGTTCCTGGAGTGCTGATGAATATAATGCTTTTGCAAAAAAAGGTGCTTTCGTTCGTTTAGACAATCCAGACAACAATCTGGTAGCAGAATATGCATCTGACCTGTGGAGTACACTCCCAGAAGTATTAACAAATGGTGCTATGATTGAAGGTTCTGATGGCTATGGTGTATATGCAGTACCTGGTTACAAAGATATTGCAACACAGAACTGCTGGGATATCAATGTTCCATTGCTTGAAAAATACGGCTACACAATTGATGATATTAAAAATGCTGATTACTACTCTTTCGGTGACATCTTAAAGACTGTCAAAGAAGGCGAAGGAAGCGACTTCTACCCATTGTTAGTAGAAGGTATGGTATTAGAGAGAATGGTAACAAACTCAGTTATCGTTACTGGTGACTCAGGTACAAACAACTTATTGTCCTACTACATTGACCCTGTTGATGTATCAAAAGAAGGACCTTATGGCAATAAAATGTTAAGTAAATTTGAAACACCAGAATACAAGAAATTCGTAGAACAAACTCGTCAATACTTCTTAGATGGATATATTGACCCAGCTATGGGAAATAAAAACCAGGCAAATGACGTTCGTGTTGCAAAACAATTAACAGGTGAATACCTGATTGGTACACAAAGTTATGCTCTTGGTTATGAAACACAAGCTAGTAAAGAACGTAAATTTGAGGTTGCTATGGTTCCTGCTACACCTCCTTACGTAGATACTACATCTTCACAGGGTGCTATGATGGCTATCTCTACTTCTTCTAAGAATCCAGAACGTGCCATGATGTTCCTGAACCTTTTAAACACTGACCCATACTTAATGACTCTTTTAAACTATGGTGTAGAAGGTACTCATTATGATATCGTTGATGGCGAAGCTGTATTTACTGCAAAACGTGATGATTACATGCCTTGGACAAATGGTATGGGAAATGTAACTCTGTTACCTCCTCAGGAAGGTCAGGGAAAAGATTTCTATGACAAGTTCAAAGAATACTACGGAGCAGCAAAAGAAGTTCCAAACTTAGGTTGGGCTTTTGATCCTACTAATGTAGAAACAGAAATGGGTGCTTTATCCAACGTTGCTGAAGAATATGCTCTTGCTCTTGATACAGGAACTGTTGATCCAGCAGAGAAATTACCAGAATTTATTCAAAAATTAAAAGACAACGGAATTGATAAAGTAGTCGAAGAAGCAAATCTTCAATTAGATGCTTTTATGAGTGCAAAACAACAATAAACTTTAATTGTCTTTCATATTTGAGAGGGATACCACATGTGGTATCCCCCTTTCATATTTAAACCTCTTTATGCTATGGCGCTGATACTTCTTAGCATCAAGCTGCCGCCGGTAGATGCCCCCCAAAACATTTCCACGCTTGTGAGTCGACTCAAATCAATCTGATTAATCCGGCTTAGGTCAAGGCGTAGTGTAACCAACGGCGTAAAGGTGGAATATTCCTGTCCAGTCTTCCCTTCCCAATCCATTTGTGTCACGAGCTCTCCTTCCTGCCAGAGCATCGCTGCAGCATCACTTTCAACTGTGTATTGCGCAGTATTCCCACTTGCATCATGAAATATTAATATCATGGACTGTCCCTTTTTGTTTTTGGCATCCGTACTGTCAATTGCCATATCAATATCGAGAAAACGATACTTATCTACATTTCCGGGAATCGGAATGGTCACGCTGGAGTCCGGTCCCGTCCATACGATATGCTGCAGGGCATAGTCTTCAACGGATAACTCCGGCATTTTAAAAAGTTTTACTGTTTTTTTTCGGGTGGATATCCGGCATTTTCCCGTGTAGCCGTCACATCACCTGTACAAATAAGTGCATTTGCGTTTTCTGCACTATAGAGCATTTCCTCCATACCTGAACGTACTCGCAACAGAACATCACAATCATATACCTTGCTTTCCAGTGGCGATGCCGAAGAAAAAACCGACTGTCCTGTAGTAACTGCGCTTGTCACAAAATCCATAAGATAATGTGTAAGAAAACTGCGTTGCTTTTCTGCGGGCAGAAGTTTTGTAGTATCAAACTCTTTATGCCCTAAATCTACCTGTGTCAGTTGTGTATTAAAATGTCCATGATTTGCATTTTTCAGGTAAATCAGTTCTGCAGTGCTCTTATAGTATGGTGTGGTAATGAGCTGTTCATAAACATCGCTTCCATCCAGGAAGATTACATCACCATCCATCTGTGGGATAATGATTCCTATGGGGATATTAGGAAACGGAATTTCCCATTCTTTATAGGTAGAAGGTGCCACGCAGACCACCCCCACAGTCTTCATTCCTTCCGGAAGCTTCTCCGCACATTCCACAGCGTCATAGCCGCCTCTCGAATGTCCCATGAGAATTACCTTGCTAAAATCACCCACACCGGACAGATTATAGCCAAATATCTTTTCATCACCTTCTACTGCCTTTTTTAAATATGTCATTTGCTGTGATAGAATCTCACGGGTACGCTCATTTTCGATTGGTTCTCCGTCTTCAAAAGAATAATTCATTGCCACATTCATGCTGATAACCAGATTTCCCTGCTCGCTCAAAGCCTGTGTGAGGTAATTAAAACCTTTATCATAACGGCTTTCCGAAGCCTTTTCGATGGGATGTGCTCCATGAATCAATACCACCACCGGACAGTTTTTCCCCTCCGGGATCCCCAATACTCCCTGTATTTCATAGGAAATTTCTCTTCCATTAGAATCCATCAGCGTGCCTTTACCCAGATCGTAGTCCAGCAGATTACCTTCCAATGATGTTTGCTTTTTCGTACCGCAGCCAGTCAGAATAATTAATAGAACACCAATCAAAAGGTATATTTTTCTTTTCATGAAAATAACCATGCCTTTCTCTCACATTTCCCATACACCCTTACTCGTTAATTAATGTAAATTCCACATTCGACATTCCATAGCTTTCATTCATGGTAATGGAATATTGATTCTTCGTCCATGTAAGATATTTACTGTCTAATTCCTGCGTTCCATCGGTAACCACAGGTTCTCCAAAAGCCTCTGTCATAATTGCCTTCACTTCCTCTGGAGTCTGCTCGGCAAAGGAGACTGAAACAGCCGCTACCAGCTGATTCTCCGAATAAACCGTTTCCAATGTTACCTTCTTTCCATTCAGTGTCGTCGTATAGGAACGCCCAAGTAGTGTGGAACCGTCCTCCGTCTTATTTTCGGTTCCTCCCTCAAAGAGAGTATTGACCTCCTCGTCAGGTTTACCCAGCATATTCATAACTCCCGTCAGGGAATTATTCTGTGTATCCTGAGTACTCACTTCACTATTCATTTCACTGTTTGTTTCATTTCCTGACTGGTCAGGTGTTGATAGTTCTGACTCATTGGTTGCTTGATCTACCGTCTGCTTTTCTGGTGCTGTCTGAATGTTTTCATTCTTTTTTCCACACCCATTCAAAATAAATGCTGAAAGCATAAGTATAGCAGTCATACGTAAAAAATTTTTCTTCATTCTAAGTCCTCCATTTTATAATATCCTTTAGGTATCCAGATATTTTCTTTTTTATGATTATATACAAAACCGAGCTGGAACATTTCTATGAAGGAGCGTTTGAATGCGTTGGTACTTATGTAGCGTTTTCTGCTGCATTATGTACCACTACGCATGAAACCGAGTGAGAGCGGCTCCTAAATAGAAATGTTCCAGCTTGGTTTTGTATATAATCATTTAAAATTATTTTAACCGATATTGGTGGGGATTATTACAAAACAGATAAATTACTTGCGATAAGCGAGAGCCCGGATAGTATCAGCATCACAATGATTACCTTTTTTAAATATTTTTCATTCATGTTCTTAGCCAGCCCCATACCTGCCAATAATCCAAATAACATAAATGGAAGCAGGACAACTGCACTCTTTACCGTTGCCAGAGTTATAATTCCCGTCAGGCTGTATAGAATAATGCGAAATGTATTTTCAACCACAAAAACAACGCAAAGATTTCCTTTGAACGCGCTGTTATCCTGTGTTGTTCTACCCACATAGGCGGCTAACAGAGCTCCGATTCCAAATAAGCCACTCAGTAACCCGGATAGCAATCCGATGATTCCCATGACGATTGGCGAAGATTTTTTCTTTACCTTTTGATATTCACGAAAAAACATCTCTATTCCTATAAGAACAACCACAAATCCGAAGACTACTTTTAGTGTCTCTACATTCCCAATTTTTAAGAAAAACACCCCCGGCAGACAGCCAAGGATAACAAGTATGGACAACGGCAGCCATATTTTCCAATCCAGATTCCTGCGCTCCTTCCACGCAATAATCAAATTGGAGGGATAACCAACCAGTACCTCTACCGGCGAAATATTTATGTTGCTTTCCTTAAAACTCAAAATACTCGTAAATACCAATGTATTCGCAAATCCACATAATCCTTTCACCATGAATGCAATTATAATTGCCACTATCATATTTATCTGAATCATACATACACCTCTCCTCGATTTCCTATCTCCTACGTTCTCACTATAGCATAGATAAAATCATGGCATGTGCATATAATGTTATTTCTATTATGCTTTTTGTTATATGATTGCACACAAGCCCCAGTCAATTCTATTTTATCTATATTTTTTTGAGGAATACTGTGACCATACATGATAATAGCTTATGATTAAAATCAAGTCCGCACCTACCCATGCAGCCACTTCCCCATAAAATACTCCGGTTTCTCCGATGATACCTGGCAGTAGAAGTGCACAACCGGTTCGCATTACAAGCTGAGCAATGCTTGACAGCATTGGCAAGATACTATTTCCAAGTCCCTGAATGCATGCGCGTGTAATATACAATATATAGAGCAGAGGAAATGCGCCCGCCAGAATCACTAAAAACTGAAAGCCGATTTGAACGGTATTTTGAATCGTTTCTGCATCACCTGTTATGAAGCATGCAAGAATTATCTTTCCAAAAAGAAGCATAATGGCAGACATCCCGATTGCGGTGATACTGCCTACAATATTCGCCGCACGCAATCCCTTTCGTACACGGTCTACCCTATTCGCACCTATATTCTGCCCTGTATAGGAAGACACCGCATATCCGTAGGACGAAGCCGCTATTTCCAACAATCCATACAGCTTATTCGCCGCGGTAAAGCCTGCAATAAATAATACTCCAAAGCCATTGATTACGGATTGTACGATTAATCCTCCCATTGCCGTTATGGTATTCTGTAATCCCATCGGAAGTCCCAGCTTTAATTCTTCTTCAAGTATTTCGGTATCGATTGCAAAATCTTCTTTTTCAAATCGCAGGATTTCTATTCCCCGAAGTTTAACAAAGCAATAACCTGCTGCAAATAATTGTGACAGTAGTGTCGCAATTGCCGCTCCTTCTATGCCCCAGCCAAAACCAAATACGAATAAGACATCTAATACAATGTTGCAGATAGATGCAATCGTCATGGCTTTTAATGGTGCTTTGCTATTTCCCAGTGCACGCAGAATAGCCGCACACAGGTTATATGCCATCGCAATACCTACTCCTGCATAAAGAATCCGCAGATAGCATTCTGCAAGACCAATAATTTCTTTCGGGGTATGTAAGAGCTGTAAAATCGGATGAAGCATGAATTGCCCAATTATCGTAAAAAGAATTGTTCCCAATACCGACAAATATAGGGCATTGCCAATCGTCTTACGTAACCGCCTGTAATCTGTTGCTCCAAATTGCTGCGACACAGCTACGGAAAAACCCTGTGTAATGCCCTGTATAAAACCAAATAGAAGAAAAACCAGCCATTCTGTTGCACCAAGTGCTGCCAATGCACGCACACCAAGTGCCTGTCCAACGACCATCGTATCCACAAAGGTATACAATTGCTGAAATACATTTCCGAGCATCAACGGAAGGGCAAATCCGAGTATTAACCGAGTCGGACTCCCCACGGTCATATCTTTTGT
>JAQUYA010000068.1:9367-14619 GCA_028692055.1 Lachnospiraceae bacterium
TCTTCGTCCGTTTGCCATATTTCGTATTCACTCATACTCGGAAGTCCCATACTAACGCCCTCTTTTCGATATTGCATACGGCTGTTTTCGATTCTTTTTCCAGACATATGGTAGGCATGCGCGCCAATATAAGGTGCCATTTCCTTAAGATTTTCAGGTGTTACTCCACCACCCGGCATGATTTGTACTTCCCTGCCTGCTCTTTCAACTAATTCTCGTAAAAGCTCTTTTCCCTCTACGTAGGAATTTTTCTGTCCTGAGGTAAGAATCGTTGTAATACCCAATTTCTTTATCTCGTCAAATGCCTGTAATGGTTCTTTACACACATCAAAAGCGCGATGAAAGGTCACTTCCATCGCTCCTGCTTCCTGCATTAATACATGCATACGTGGTACATCCACAGCTCCGTCCGGAGTCAGAACGCCTATCACTACCGCCTCTGCTCCCAATTTCCGGAACTGCTGTATTTCAGCCTTTATCATGGCAAATTCATACTCCGAATAGCAAAAATCACCAAACCGGGGTCTGATAAGCACTCGCATCGGTATCCTGGAATATTTCCTGATTTCCTGAAATAACGTAGGACTCGGTGTCGTACCACCTATGACTAAATTGCTGCAAAGCTCCAGGCGGTCTGCACCACCACGCTCTGCCACTAGTGCAGACTCCACGGAATCTACACACACTTCTAAAATTCTTTTACTCACTTTTCACGCTTTTCTAAGGTAAATTTCTCAACAATTTCCTCTAAACGAGCCACACAGTCTTTACACTCTTTTACCAGTTCATAGCTTGCACTGGTTTCTGTTACCATGCCGCTTGTTTTATCCGCAATATCTGTTACTCCACAGGTGGACTCTCCAATGGTAGAATTAATTCCATCTAATGCATCTACAATTAATTCAATCGATTCTGCAAGCTTCGAAATGGACTGATTTACATTTGTCATACTTGTTTTAAATACATCTGCATCATCGCTGTACTGTTCGCTTACTTTTTCAAATTCCTTGTATTCCGTAAGTACTGTTTTTTCTAAGAAGTCCGTGGTTTCGCTCAGGCAGCCAGACATGTTGTCCACTGCATGATTCACCTCACCCACAATATTATTAATATCTGCTATTGCCTGTGATGTTTGATTTGCCAGATTACCAATCTCTGTTGCAACAACGGCAAATCCTCTTCCTGCCTCACCAGCTCTGGCTGCTTCTATACTCGCATTAAGTGCAAGCAAACCTGTCTGTGAAGAAATTGCCATAATGGTATTGGTAAGTTCATTAATCTTATCCACTGCTTTTGAACCTTCGATTGCCTGGTCCGCTTTTACTTTTACCGTTTCATACATGTCTTTTGTTTTTTCACTTGCAGTAACCGTCGTTTCTTTCAGGTTCCTTGCACGCTCCATGATTTCTTCAGAGATTTTATTTCCCTCTGTTGCTAATCCGGCAATGTCGGTTGCACCCGTCTGTATCTCGTTCATATTTGCACTGATTGTTTCCGTCGTTGCTGCCGTTTCCTGCATTCCTGCTGCAAGCTCCTGTGTAGTTGCCGAATTATCTGTACATATGTTATTTACAAGATTCGTTACTTTCTGCAATTCACCTACATTAGTGTTAATTTTGCCACTTGTTTCTTCAATATTATAAACCATATCTCTCAAATTTCTGCGCATAGAACGAACAGACCTTGCCATAAAACCTGTTTCATCCTTTTTCTTACACAACCTTTCACTGACTGGATTATGTCGAAAATCAAGTTCTGCCGTTGTGTTAATAATTTCTGTAATATCCTTGATTGGCTTACAGATTATTTTACTTATAATATATCCAATTATCAAACAGAAAACGAGAGACGATACTGCCGTTGACAGCACTTTACGTATCATACTGTTAAAAACAGACATAACTTCATCTTCATCTGCGGTAATTACCAAAATCTGATTTTTTGTAGTCAACGCATATGCGGCATACTTTGTAGTTCCCTTAAATTCATATTCTACCACTGTCGGCGCAGGTTTCTTTCCTGCCTGCAATTCTGCGACAACACCAGTCACTACTTCATTCTCAACCTTTTGTCCAATTTTTTCAGGAGTTGGGTGGTAAATCATCATTCCTTTTTCATCTACTAAATACGCATAGGAAGAATCAATTCCAATCATTTTGACATCTGAAAGAAGTTCTTTGTACTGTTCCGGAGTTCCTTCTTCCTCGGTAATGGAATTATTTAGCAAATTAACTGCTATAGTAGCCATACTCATAATATAATTTTTATTTGTATTATCCAGTGCCTTTTTTTCCTGTGGAATGGCATTGGTCATAGCTCCTACTACCGCTAAAATTACCACAACTGCTACCAGCAATAATATTTTTGCTGAAATGGAATGTAAAAAATTCACTTTTTTTTGTTTATCTTTTGTATTCATCGTTCTCTCCCTCACATGCTTTACTTTTTTATCCCTTGTATCTCTAATAACTAATTTTAATAGTACAAGGTAATAAAGTCAACCATACAAAAAAAGATACCTATGTAATATAGATATCTCTTCTCAATGTGAATTTTTATTCACATGCATGCCGGCGACCGGACTTGAACCGGTACGGGTTTGACCCCGCAGGATTTTAAGTCCTGTGCGTCTGCCAATTCCGCCACGCCGGCATTTACCCGTATTGCCACTTCATACAACAGTTCTACGTGCAAACACTAAACTATTTAGTTTTATCAATACGTACTGGATGGAGAAGGATTCGAACCTTCGAAGGCGTTGCCAGCAGATTTACAGTCTGTCCCCTTTGGCCACTCGGGAATCCATCCATTTCCTACTACTATTCAGCAGGTTAAGATTTCACAGAAAATTACTTTGTGAAAGCTCTAACAATATAAATTTATATCATATTTTTATACAAAATGCAAGAATTTTTTTTGCTCTTTTTTCTTATCTTTCTTATACTGCAGGACAATTGCAGAAGTCTTCGGCAGTGTGATTGCAAGCTGTCCGGATACAATCGGATGCTCTTTTGGTTCAATGGTAAATCCTTCTTCTGTGGTTAGAATAAGCTGTTGAATAATACAATCCTTTGGTATTCCAATCGTCCATACATTTATTTTTAATGTATGTTCAAACTCATTGTTGTTTACGATAATAACACTTTGTGCATTTTTGTTAAATCGGCTATATCCCAGCACATTATATTCTGTAACCAGTTCTTTGGTAGATCCAGTCAGAAACTCTTTATTTTCCTTATGGATACGAATCATTTCCTTATGGTATGCGATTAATTCCCTGTCCTCATGTCCCCATGGATAGGTTCTTCGATTATCCGGGTCCGTAAACCCACAGACACCCGCTTCATCTCCATAATAAATCGTTGGCGCTCCGGGCCAGGTCATCTGCATCAATACGGCTTCACGCATGACTGCCTTATTTACACCTTTGTTCGCCTCTTCCGGACCCGCAGAATTAACCCTGCCTACTCTTCTGTTGGTACGCGTCAGGAATCGGCTATGGTCGTGATTAGAAAGCTCATTCATGCTCGTTAAAAGCGATGGCATTGACATATTCGTTGCATAATAATACATTGCACTCCAAAAGGCTTCACCATTACCAATCAAGTCCGCACGATAGTCATCGGAATGCTTCTGCATACCGGTCAAAAACCACGTAATTGGCTCCATAAAAGCATCATAATTCATAATGGTATCCCATTGGTCACCCTGCAGCCAGCTGCTCGGATCTCCATAATGCTCTGCTAACACAATTGCATCTGGATTTGCCTGCTTTACCGCATTTCTGAAATCATGCCAGAATTTATGATTTACTTCCGGACTATGCCCAAGGTCTGCCGCTACATCAAGCCGCCAGCCGTCGACATTATACGGAGGCGATACCCATTTACGGGCTATATATAGAATATATTCATATAATTCATTCGAACCTTCATAATTTAATTTTGGTAAAGTATCATGACCCCACCAGCCATCATAGCTATTGTTATAAGGCCATGCATTTTCATTATGAAATTGAAAATACTTGCGGTATGGACTTTCCCCATCTACAAAAGCACCCTTCGCATATCCCTCTGCATTTTCATAAATGCGTTCTTTATCCAGCCATTTGTTAAAGGAGCCACAATGATTGAATACACCGTCCAGAATTACTTTCATTCCACGCTTGTGAATCTCAGCTACTACCTTTGCAAATAATTGATTGCTGGCTTCCAAATTCTCTTTATTTGATATACGCGTTATATATCTGCTCGCATATCTGTTTTCCAATTGCCCAGGCTTTAATAATTCTCCTTCATCGTGGATGATTTTTCCAAAATGTGGGTCAATATAATCATAATCCTGAATATCATATTTATGATTTGATGGCGATACAAATAAAGGATTAAAATAAATAACGTCAATACCTAAATCCTGCAGGTAATCCAATTTATCCAATACGCCCTGTAAATCACCGCCATAAAATTCCCTTACACCCATTGTGGCAGGATACTTCTCCCAATCCTCCACTTTTACCGTATGTTCGCCGATATAGGTGTACTCATTGCTCAGCACATCATTGGTGGTGTCCCCATTATAAAAGCGGTCTACATATATCTGATACATTACGGCACCTTTTGCCCAAGTTGGTGTCCGAAACCCTGGAATAATCACAAAGTTGTAATGTCCTTCTACCTGTTTTACCGGTCCCCGTCTATCATAGTAGCAGGTAATCTTACCTTCCTGTATTTCAAAATAGTATAGGACTTTCTCATTATCTAACTGTACCTTTAATTCATAGTAATCAAATAACTCTGTCGATTCCACTTTTTCCATTATTTGTTTACTACCATTTAAAATGCAGAAAATACGATCGACATTATTTTTTGCTGTCTGGAAACGTATCGTAACTCTGGCATACGCATTTGGTTGTGGTGGAATCAGGAAATCCTCTGTAGTATCTGAAAAAAGCGCTCTCTTATTAAATACCGGTCGCATCTCAGTCAAATATTTATGCTGTTGTTTATCAAATAGCTGTCCAAAATTCATATAAGCTGCACCTCTTCTTAGCTGTTCACATACCCATATTCTATATTATATAGTATTCACATTCAAGTATTTCGCACTTTCATTTCGTAAGTAAAAAGGACAGCATCACGAACGCTGTCCTTTTTAGAGAAGGTATTTCTTCTTATGGGGTATAGCAAAAAACTATATAACGTATTGGGGGGGTTACAAGTGTTATTATAGCAAACACCCCTTTCATCGTCTAC
>JAQUYA010000069.1 GCA_028692055.1 Lachnospiraceae bacterium
TTATTAAAATCATTGATGCCATTTCAACTCTGATTTTTAAATTACTGCATATTGATTTAAATGCAAATAATGCCACACTCACAGAAAGTGATTTAAAGACGATTGTAGATGTCAGTCATGAAGGGGGTATTATCGAATCTGAAGAACGGGAAATGATTTACAATGTTTTTGATTTTGGTGATTCACTGGCAAAGGATATTATGATTCCTCGTATTGACATGACCTGTATTGATATAGATGCCACTTTTGAAGATTTACTAGAGGTATTCAAGGAATCCATGTATACAAGAATCCCTGTTTATGAAAACGATTCTTCCAATCTGATTGGTCTTATCAACGTAAAAGATTTACTCCTCGTCGAAAGCCATGCTGACTTTCATATACGGGACTATCTGCGGGAAGCCTATTATACCTATGAATACAAGAAAACCGCTGATTTATTATTGGAAATGCGTAATACCAGTTCCAGTGTTGCTTTTGTCCTAAATGAATATGGTGCTGCTGTCGGGCTTATAACCCTCGAAGATTTATTAGAAGAAATCGTCGGAGAGATTCGTGATGAATATGACGAAGACGAGGAAGAATCCATTCGGGAAATTGGTGAACGCGAATACCTTATCGCCGGCAATATGAAATTGGATGACATCAATGATGCGCTGGATACACACTTTTCTTCGGAGGACTATGATTCCATTGGTGGTATCATCATTGAACTATTGGACAAATTACCGGAAGTTGGTGAGCAGGTCATTACCGTTGACCAAGTGCTTTTAACCGTCGAAGAAGTAAATCAAAATCGTATTGAATTGGTGCGTGTACTTTTACCTGAGCCAATATTGGAAACCTGCGAATCCGAGGATACCGTTTCGGATAAAGAGGGTTCTACTATTGAGGCTGAAAACATACAGGACAATTCTGCTTTGCCGAATTAGGAAAAGCAGTACATATTGCAGCAAATATGTACTGCTCTTGCTTCTTTTTCTGTTATGAACAATTTATTTATCCCATTACCCATATATGGTTTGCAAAATACCATTCGCAATTGCTTCTGCAATATCATTAAAGCGGCTGTCAAATAAATTATTATCATACATCGAATTAATAAACCCAACCTCTACCAAAACAGCAGGCATATCGGTACTGTTTAATACGATTAAATTAGGTCGTTCTGTAACTCCGATGTTTCGAAACCCAATCTCTTCCAGGCCCCGATTGATATTTCTTGCAGCACTTGCTGACAATCCTGTATCGCTGTAGACCAGAGACTCTATTCCGCTATAGGTTTCTGGATACTGGCTGGAATTACGATGAATGGATACAAATAAATCAGCACCTGCTTGATTTGCCTCCTGCGCTTTCATATAAGGTGTTTCATAAACATCATCCGTGCGTGTATACACCACATCTACACCACTATTAGATAAAATATTTCCAACCGCCAATGTCAATGCAAGTGCATCTTCTTTTTCCTGTCTTCCACCATAAATTGCTCCAGGATTGGCTCCACCATGTCCGGCATCAAGTACAATTGTATATGCGATAAAATCAGCTCCCATTTACTATTTACTATTAGAATATGAACCCGATATAAATCCGTCACCCCTTTTCTTTTGCAAAACAGATTTACCTTTCTGCCTTCCTTACATAGAGTCCTCGTGCACTCCATACAATATCAGTTCTATTTCAAACCACTGTTCGGACTCCTCTAAGCGCATCCTTCCATTATATTTATCCACAATATCCTGTACGCTTTGTAAACCAATACCGTGATTTTCTTTATCCCTTTTTATGGTTTTTCCGATTATATCTATTCCCCCAATAGTTTCCTTTGCTCTGCTGTTTCTCATATACAGAAGCAGTTTTTCTTCCTTAAGCTTAATATTCAAAAAAATACTTCTTTTATTTTCCTCTACTTTTTCACATGCCTCAATTGCATTATCCAGTAAATTTCCAAATAGCACTCCAAGTTCATGGCATCTTACATTTATTTTGGCTGGTACTACAATGTCACATTTTATATTCACTTTTCTAGCCCTTGCTTCCATAAATTTTGTTTTACAGATACCATTAATTACACAATTTTGGGAGTAAATTTTATTATCGTTTTCTTCCATTAACATCAGCATATGCTTAATTTCATCCATAAATTGTTCTTCGCTTTGTTCTCTTAACGATAATAATGACAGCAATTGATTCCTGTAGTCATGCCGCAGCTTTCTCAAATCCTTTACTTTTTTCTCTAATTCCTCATAATATTCTTCTTCAAAGAACTTTTCCTGTAATGCAAGTTTACTTTCATATGCTTTGCTCAAAACAATATTAAATTGTTCCAGCATTACAAGGATTAAGTAATGGATACCAAACAAAATAATCAGGCTTATTGTAAATATTTTATAGTGATTGGTTTCCCTTTCAGCAATTAGGACCTGATAAAGTGCATACGCACCTAATGTTGTAGCTATTAAAACTACCAGTAATATCATATTGGCTTCTTTGGGGAGTGGCAGGTTTCCTGCCTTTTTCGTTAAGCACCAGATAAAAACAGCAATGTATTTAATAATAATCTCGATTACCTGTTCCAATTGTATGTGCATCATCATAATCAGACCATGTATGGGGGTTCCCGAAAAAATATGTCCTACCAGACTCATTGCAAGAAATCGTGAGAGTACACATAGCACAAATAAAAAAGTTACCATCAATATTTTCATTGGGGCAGACTCTTTATAATAAAAACTCGTACTCAATATTACAACTATGCATACTAAAGTATGCCATTCCGGGATTTTGGCCGAAAAAGCCATCAGAGTAATACACAAGAAACTGTGCAGCGTCAAAATAAATTTTACATTCATTATTTTTTTACCGGAAAATGCATTTTCCAGAAATGTGTAAATAATTAAATAATCTATTATGTTTGTTAGAAAATTCAATTTAGAACCTCACCATTTCATATTGAAGGTGTTTATCCTTCACTAGTTTTCGGTAACGTTTGCTAATTGGTAAATGAACTTCCGTGTCTGTAATAATAGTATCCTTTTTTATTTGTTTGATAAAACGCAAATTGATTACATAAGATGCACTCACTGTTGTAAATACATTTAAATCCAACTGCACCAAAACCTCCTTCATCTTCATATAACTCTCATAAATTTCCTTTTGCGTATGTATACGGACTTTTCTTTGTTCCTTTTCGAAATATACAATATCCTGACAGGGAATACTGTACGTTTCTTTTGCATAAGAGAACTGGAACCTTTGTTTTTTATCACCAAAATATACTTTTATGCTCTCCAATGCCTCTGTAAATTCATCAAATGGCACCGGTTTTATCAGAAAACGATGTGTTCCAAGCTTAAAAGACTCAAATACACACTCTGAGTGGCTTGTCTGAAAAATAAGGACTGCCTGGCTGTCCATTGCCCTTATTTTACCTGCCAGAGTCATACCATTCATTTCCGGCATTTCAATATCCAATAAATACGCGTCAAAAGTCAGGTCGTTTTTCTGCATATAAGACAGTAAGTCTGCGGCTTTATAAAAAACCTCATATTCAAAATCGCCTTTGGGAAGGCGTTCCATATATTGTTCTACTATTTCTACCGCGCTTACACTATCATCACATATTGCAATTTTAATCATACGCCTCACCCTTTTATATACATATTAATAACCATGCCTTTCTCTCAGACTGCACTCTTGCGACGCAGGCACAAAGTGCGTGTGAAAATTTATTTTCACACTATCTCCCTTGCTCGAGATTTGAAAAATAGAACTCCATATATTTTATAAGATGCTCCTTTACTTTATCCGGCTTATCCTGAATCAGATGTGCAATTTCATTGTCCAGAGGTGATTCTTTCTGCTGCTGGCTGTCATAAAGTAAATAATCGATGGAAACATCCAGTTCCTTTGCCAAATCTGCTAAAACCTGCACACTTGGAATTTTCTTTGCCCTTTCAATGTTACCAACATGCTGACAACTTACGGATATTTTTTCTGCTAAAACTTCTTGTGTCAGACTCTTTTGAACTCGTTCTTTTCTTATCCGCTCACCTAGTTTCTCATAATTTACTTTCATTTTCCGTTCCTCGCTTCTACTTCTATTGTAAGCAAATTATGTCATCTAGATAACAATCCACAGGTTGTAAAGCACTTCCTGTGGATTGTATTTTATCATTTTTGTCTATTCTTTTCGTTTTTATATTTATTGTAATTTAAAAAGATAACTATTTCCCAGTATTTTCTACATAAAATTGATATGAATACGGAAGCACCATGAAAATATTATTAATATATGCTTTTCAGAGATTTGAATATTAAATAAAAGATATGTCCTATAAGATAAATGAATATAACAAGTTCCATTTTTTAAGATACAGGAAATGCCTGAGAATATAATTATCTTTTCTGTAAAATTTGTCGCACCGTTTGTTCCTTGGTACTTTAGTAGTATATCTTATAATCCTGATTTTTATATCATCATGTAATTTTTGGGCATTATCATGTAATAATTGGACCATTTTTATCTATTACCCATTCCAGTTCCTTCCATCTGATAGCTTCTAAAGCTCACACCAAATCAATTCCTTTTGTATTTTTTCTCTTTGTACACATACTGCTATCACATATTCCGGTATCTCTTTCCACAAATATGCTTTATAGCTGCTATCTGTATACAAGTCTATGATTTTATTCTCTTTTCTATCTACCCGGAAACTATTCAGGCTTTGCTGCATTCCGAGTCCGGTATATTTTATGTAGCTTTCTTTCATACACCACATTTCACAAAAAAGTGTTGCCTGCTCCTCCTTGCTGCACATTTCTAATTCTTCGTATTCTTCCCGCTGAAAAAAACGTTTTGCAATGTTTACTTTCGCCTGTTTCTTTTTCTGAATATCGACTCCAATCTTCGTGTCTGCAGCTGCACATACCACATATGCTCCCGAATGTGATAAATTAAAATGGAATCTTTCATCATTCATGCAAACCGGTTTCCCATTTTCAAGATATGCAATTTCATATTCTGGCACCTTTGGTTCTACACTCTTCTGGTAATCTTTCCAGGCTTTTTGCAATAACAGCTCTGCAGCTAAACTTCGCTCTTTATCTTTTTGCACTTTACAAGCTTCTATTTTCTTCTGTCTTATTTCGGATACTTCGAGAAACTTTTCAGAGAAAAACTCTTTCTTTTTCAGTTTTCCAATCGTTGCTATATATACTCGAACCATAACTTCAATTACCTCATCTCACTTAAAAATATATATCAAAACACGCCACAGTAGATTTTCCACCCGGCGTGTTTTTCATATAATGCGAATCTACGATTCTCTGTTTTATTCCTCAGAAGCAAGTGCCAAGTGCAATTCCTCTAATTGTTTTTCATCCACTGTATTTGGTGCATCTGACATCAGACAGGAAGCATCTTTTACCTTAGGGAATGCCATTACATCACGAATACTGTCTGCTCCAACCATGAGCATAACAACACGGTCAAGTCCATAAGCCAGTCCTGCATGAGGTGGTACTCCATATTTGAATGCATTTAATAGGAATCCAAAGCTTTCATACGCTTTTTCTTTGGTAAATCCTAATACTTCAAGCATTTTCTCCTGAATATCATTTTGATGAATACGAACACTGCCGCCACCGAGTTCTGTACCATTTAATACAATATCATAAGCCTTCGCGCGGACGCGTCCCGGATCGCTGTCAATGTATTGCCAGTCTTCGTCCATTGGCATCGTAAATGGATGATGCATTGCCATAAAACGATTCTGCTCATCACTCCACTCAAGAAGTGGGAATTCCGTAACCCATAAAAAGTTAAATTGATTTTTATCTAATAATCCCAAGTTCTTTGCGATTTCTACACGTAATGCACCCAGAGTATCCCAAACCACTTTATTCTTATCTGCTGCAAAGAGCAGTAAATCTCCGGGTTTTCCCTTCATGGCTGTAACAAGTGTATCCAGTTCTGCCTCTGTCATAAATTTCGCAAAGGAGCATTTTCTTGTACCGTCCGGTTGAATAGCAATATAAGCGAGACCTTTTGCACCGTAGGTTTTTGCAAACTCTACCAATGCATCAATCTTTTTACGTGGCATTTCTCCCTGACCTGCTGCATTAATACCACGTACGGAACCACCATTTTCAAGCGCTCCCGTAAATACACCAAAGCCACAGCCTTCTACTACCTTGGATACATCCTGTAATTCCATGCCAAATCGAGTATCCGGCTTATCTGAGCCATAACGGTTCATCGCATCAATCCAGGTCATTCTCTGAATCGGAAGCGATACATCTACGTTGATAGCATCTTTGAACATTCTTTGAATCAGACGTTCATTTACATCAATAACATCATCCACATCTACAAAGGATAACTCCATATCAACCTGTGTAAATTCCGGTTGTCTGTCTGCACGTAAATCTTCATCACGGAAGCATTTTGCAAGTTGATAATATCTGTCATAGCCGGAACACATTAATAATTGTTTAAATAATTGTGGAGATTGTGGCAATGCATAAAACTCACCTGGATGTACACGGCTTGGTACTAAATAATCTCTGGCCCCCTCCGGTGTACTGCGATTCAAAATCGGGGTTTCAATTTCCAGAAATCCTTCCTTTGTCATAAAATCACGAATGGTAGCAGATATTTTACTTCTTAATATAATATTTTTTTGTAAATCCGGTCTTCTCAAATCCAGATAACGGTATTTCAAACGAAGCTCGTCCTTTGTCTTGGAGTTTTCCTCAATCTGGAAAGGCGGTGTTTCAGATTCGGCAAGTACACGCAGGCTTTTTGCACGGATTTCGATTTCCCCTGTTGCAAGATTGTCATTTGCTGCACCAGCTCTTTTTTCTACCGTACCGACTACTGCAATTACAAATTCACTTCTCAGTTTTTCCGCTTTCTCAAACCCTTGGGCATCGATATCGCTACCCTCAAAAATGACTTGTAAAAGACCACTCCTGTCTCGTAAATCAACAAAAATAATGCCGCCTTTATTTCTTTGTTTTTGTACCCAGCCCATTACCGTAACTGTTTCGCCGACATTCCCAGCATTCAGCTCTGTACATCTGTGTGTTCTTTTTAAACCCTGCATTGACTCTGCCATCATATGCCTCCTAAAATTTAATTTTTAAAAAATTCTTTAAATTCTTCGTATCCCTCTGTTATCAATTGTTCTTTTTGAAATTTCTTATTCTTATTCATACGGGCAATCAAGACTTTTGTTCCTGCCTTCCGCAGTTCCTGTGCTTCTTTTATGACTTCACAGAGTTGTGCTGTCGGAAGTCCTTTTTCGATTAAAAATGCCTTTTTCTTATTCTCAGTAGGAATTTGAAAACCATTTTCCAGCAATAATAGTACAATTCTCTCAAATCCAATCGAGAATCCACAGGCTGGGGTATCATTTCCTGTAAACTTACCTACCATCTTATCATATCGGCCGCCACCACCACAGCTTCCTCCAAATTCTGGAATTGCAATTTCAAATATCGTGCCTGTATAATAAGACATTCCACGAACCAATGTCGGATCAAATATAATTTCAAAATCAGACGCTTTCGTTTCCTTTACACTGGTCATAATTTCCTGTAAGCTCTCTTCCACGTCTTTATCCAATACCCCTTCCAGAGTGGACGCAAGATATGCAATGCCATCCTCTGCCTGTTCAATCCCTTTAAACAGTGCCAGATATTTTTCGATACTTTCCTTTGCGAATCCACTTTCCAAAAGCTCGGCTGCCACACCTTCCAGCCCTATCTTATCCATTTTATCCAGAATAATAAATACAGAATCATAGCTTTCTTCAGGGAAGCCACTATATGCCGCCATTGCCTTTAAGATTCTGCGTTCATTAATACGAATTTCAAAGCCCTTAAAGCCTAATTTTCCAAGCGTGGTCGTAGTTGCCAGAATCAATTCAATCTCTGCTAGATTAGAAGGTTCTCCCAGAATGTCAATATCGCATTGGTAAAACTGACGGTAGCGACCTCTCTGTGGCCTGTCCGCGCGCCAAACCGGTCCTATCTGTAAGGCTTTAAATGGTGTTGGAAGCTGTCCTGCATTGTTCGAAAAATAGCGAACCAATGGCACCGTTAAATCATATCGTAATCCTCCATCTACCAAATCAGCTTCCGTTTCTGCAGTATCTAAATTCAGCTTCTCGCCTCTTTTTAATATTTTAAAAATGAGTTTTTCATTTTCCCCACCCTGTTTACTGCTTAAATTTGCTATATTTTCAACACAGGGTGTTTCTATCGAAGTAAAACCAAACTGTGCGTAGGTTTCCTTTATTACGCCAATTACATAATCTCGAATCTGCATTTCCGCAGGCAAAATATCTTTCATTCCCGTAACCGGTTTTTTACTTAATGCCATTTTATTAACCATACCTTTCTCTCAGTCTGTAAAATTTAATTTTACACTTTTTTGAAAAATAACTCAACCTTTTCTTGCTCTTCCTACTCAGCCCGCTCAGTGAGGAAAAGCGTACTTTATGAATTATTCATTGTCATGAATCATAAACAGCTTTCTTTTTCGTTCAATCATTTCATCAATTTTTTCTATATATAAAGCAACATCCTTTACATTATCTGCTCTTTCGATACGTCCATCTGCAAAGACCACCTTGGAAACGCTTCCTGCACCTAATGCAACAATGGATTGTTTTTCCTCCATCATCAGAATATTATAGATTCCATAATTTCCTTGTGTTGCATATCCTACGTTTTCAAAGTTACCGGACATATTCTTCTGGCGGTATAAATAATAGGGCTGCATATCCATTTCTTTCGCACCCTGTGATGCAATTTCCATTGTTGCGTCGGTATTTTTTAAGGTGGTGATACCATGTTCATTAATCCAGTCCTGTAATCTGGAAGCTCTTTTGATAGCCAGTGAATGCACAGTTAAACTATCTGGATTTAATTTTTTTACCTCTTCCATTGTATTTCGCACATCTGCTTCATCTTCTCCCGGCAATCCCAATATCAAATCCATATTGATATTGGTAAATCCCTCTTCCCTTGCCATATAAAAAGCTTCTTTTACCTGTGCTACCGTATGCTGTCTGCCAATTATTTTAAGTGTTTCCTCCTTCATGGTCTGTGGATTTACCGAAATTCTGGTTACACCGTTTCGCTTTAATGCCTGTAACTTTTCTCTGGTAATGCTATCCGCACGCCCTGCTTCCACCGTATACTCTTTCACCTCCGAGAAATCAAAACTCCTGTTTATCTTACCAAGCAGTCGGTCGAATTGCTCTGCCTCTAACGTAGTCGGAGTCCCACCACCGATATAAACACTATCCAGCACCTTATCCCGATAAGCTTCTGCAATGAAATCAATTTCTTTTTCCAGTGCATCCAAATATTCATCTACGCGGTTTTTCCAGATGCAAATTGGATATGAAGTAAAGGAACAATAAAGACAGGTAGTTGGACAAAATGGAATACCAATATAAAGACTATATCCATCTTTATAATGAATTGTAGATAATAATTCACTTTCACGCTTTGCAATATCCAGACTTAGTTTTCCTTTTTCGTCACTGATATAATACAGTTCCTTCATCGATTGAAGAATCTCCTGCTCTGATTTTCCTTCTTCCAATTGTGTCATTGGAATTTTTGTAGGACGAATACCTGTAAGCGTTCCCCATGGAAGCTCTTTGCCGGTGTATTCTGACAGGGTACGGTACAAGAGTTGTTTCAACTGATTTTTAACGTGTGGTCTGTTGTCTGCATCCTCCAGCGATACCGTATGTACAAGGGCATCCTTGTTCACTGACATGGTAATCCGAGCTGTTTCAAAAGTAATGGTAAAAATCGGTCCCTCAGACGTAAAGGAAGATGACTCTTCGAAAAGAATCACCTTTATTTCGGTTTCCGGATAAAATGCTTTTACCAGTGAATGAATATCATATTCAAATTTTGCTTCGTTAATTTTTACTATAAGCATGCGCTTATCTCCTGACTTTACTGGCAATACGGATTATACTGCAGCTCGTGTGCGATTGTTGTCTGCTCTCCATGTCCAGGATATACTTTAACATCCACTGGCAAACAAATGATTTTGTCTTTTAAAGAACGATTTAATGCAGAGGCACTTCCCGTTGCCAAATCAGTTCTTCCAACAGATTCTTCAAATAAAGTATCTCCGCTGATAAGCATCTTATCTTTTTCAAAATAAAAGCAACAGCTTCCCTGAGTGTGACCTGGCGTTGCAATTACTTTACAAGTCATACCTGCAACGGTTATGCTTTCACCATCTTCAACATACATATCAGCCTCTACTTCATAGGGTCTTCCCACCTGTGCCGATACATTTAAGGTTGCATCCTCCAACACTTCTTTTTCCCCAATATAGGCATAAATCTTTGCACCCGTACAGGCACGCAATTCCCTGGTACCCCAGATATGATCAAAATGACCATGTGTCAAAAAAATGGCTTTTACCTGAAAGCCCTTTTCCTGTAGTTTTTGATTTATCATTTCCCCTTTATCTGCCGGATCCACTACGATGACTTCCTTGGTTCCCTCTCTGTAAAGGAAGTAACAATTCGTCTGTACGCCACCGATAACCATTCTGCCTATTTTTAATTCTGCCATATCTGTCCTCATTTCCTTTTTATACCCATATGGGTGCTTTTGCACACAAATCATCAAAACCAATTTAGCCTGTCGTTCTCTCTATATCAATAATACTTTCAATTGCACGTATCTTATCTATAATTCGATTTAATTCTTCGCGGCCACTAATTTCAAAGGAAATTGCCATTGTTGCAACTCCTTGTTTACTCGTTCTGGTATTCATTGCAAGAATATCAATGTTCTTTTCTGTCAAAGCCCGTGAAATATCTGCCAGTAATCCATTACGATTATTTGCAAATACCTTGATTTCTGCAAGATACTTTTCGCCTGTTGTATTATCTGCTTCCTGCCACTCTGCATCAATCAGTCTTGCACGGTCGATTTCCGGTAAATTAATCACATTGATACAGTCTGTTCTGTGAACCGACACCCCACGACCTCTCGTGACAAAGCCTACGATTTCATCTCCCGGTACCGGACTGCAGCATTTGGAAAAACGTACTGCTACATCATCGATTCCTTTTACAACAATGCCACTCTTTGACTTACGCGGCTGCATCTGCTTCGCCTGTGCATTATCTGCTACTGCTTCCAGAATCTGCTCGTCTGTAACCATCTTCTTATGATCACGTTCGTACATTTCCTGCATTTTATTTATAATCTGGCCTTCTTTTAACCCACCATGACCAACTGCTGCAAGTACTGCATCCCAATCATGAAAACCATACTTTTTCATGATTTCGCCCATATAGTTTGGTTTCATAATATCATTGGTGCCAATCGATTTTGCCTTGCAGTAATTAAGTAAAAGTTCTTTTCCCTTTACAATATTGTCATCTTTTAATTCATTCTTAAACCATTGGTTGATTTTGTTCTTAGCCTGGGTACTTTTTACGACACTTAACCAGTCACGGCTTGGACCTTTAGAGTTCTGTGAAGTAATGACCTCGATTCTGTCCCCATTCTTAATTTCATAATCAATGGTTACCAGCTTGCCGTTTACCCGCGCACCAATCATCTTATTACCAACTGCACTGTGAATGCTATAGGCAAAATCAATCGGTGTAGAACCGGCAGGAAGATTCTTCACATCACCAGTAGGAGTAAAGCAATACACATTATCAGAGAATAAATCCAAATCACTCTTTAACAGGTTCATAAATTCCTTGTTGTCAGACATATCCTTCTGCCACTCCAGAATCTGTCGTAACCAGACTAATTTTTCTTCTTCCTGTGCCTCTACCTTCTTCCCATCGGAAGCTTCTTTATATTTCCAATGTGCCGCGATTCCATACTCGGCTGTCTTATGCATGTCAAAGGTTCTAATCTGTATCTCAAACGGCTGTCCAGTGGAACCGATCAGGGTCGTGTGCAGAGATTGATACATATTCGTTTTCGGCATTGCAATATAATCCTTAAAACGTCCTGGAATCGGTTTATACATCTCATGAATCACACCGAGAGCTGCATAACAGTCCTTTACTGAGTCGACAATAATTCGTACGGCAAACAAATCATAAATCTGGTCAATTGTTTTGCCCTGATTTTTCATTTTCTTATAAATACTGAAAAAATGTTTTACACGACCGTCAATTTGTGCTTTGATACCTGCATTTTCAATATGTTCCCGCACTTCATCAACAATCATTTGAACATACTTTTCACGTACCCCTTTTCGTATACTAATCTTATCCGCCAAATCATAATATACATCGGGTTCCAGATATTTTAAAGATAAATCATCCAATTCTACTTTAATCTTGGAAATACCTAGACGTTGTGCAATTGGTGCATAAATATCCAAGGTTTCTCTTGCAATACGCTGCTGCTTTTCTGCTGGCATATGCTTCAACGTACGCATATTATGTAAACGATCTGCAAGTTTAATCATAATAACCCGAATATCCTTTGCCATCGCCAGGAACATCTTTCTAAGGTTTTCTGCCTGTATTTCTAATTTATCCCCAGAGTTCTCACCTGTATATTGTAATTGCTGTAATTTTGTAACTCCATCTACAAGTAACGCAACATCCGGTCCAAATTGCTGTTTGATTTCCTCATCCGTCAATATGGTATCTTCTACAACATCATGCAGTAATCCAGCTACAATCGTTTCCTTATCAAGCTCTAAATCCGCCAGAATAATTGCCACACACAGAGGATGTATAATGTAAGGTTCTCCTGATTTCCGGACTTGATCCTTGTGTGCATTATAAGCTACATTATAAGCCTTCTCTATCAGGGAGATATCATCAGAGGGATGATATTTTCGCACACGTTTAATAAGATCCTGATACAGCTCCTCAGGACTCAAGAACTCTTTCATGGCTTCTATTCTGCCGTCGTCGATAACGACACTCTTTTTCTCTTCCTGTAAATCTGTTTTCATTTCATCTGTCATAAGAATCACCGTTCAACATATTATAGTCTTACCATATAACTGGAAACCATGTAGCTACTTATTTACCAGGATAACAAATGGCTGATTCCAAACGATATTTGGACAATTTTTCTCTTCCCTTTAATCCTGCCAGTTCCATTAAAACAACAATACCTACTACTTCTCCACCAAGTGATTCAATTAATTGAATCATGGCCTCTGTCGTACCACCAGTAGCAATCAAATCATCCACAATTAGTACCTTTTGACCTGGTCGAATAGAATCCTTATGCATTTCAATCGTTGCAGTACCATATTCCAAATCATATTCCTTTTCTACTGTTTCACAAGGAAGTTTCCCTTTTTTACGAATCAATACAAAAGGTTTTCTTGTATTGTATGCAATTGGTGTACCAAAAATAAACCCTCTGGACTCTGGTCCAACTACAACGTCAAAATCAAGATCTTTGATTAAATCCTGCATGGTGTCAATGGCAAGATGCAACCCTTCTCCATCCTGCAATACACTGGTAACATCTCTAAAAATAATTCCTTCTTCCGGGAAATCCGGTATGCTTCTTACATATTCTTCCAACTTTTTCATTTTGTATTCTCCATCCTTTTTATTTCTGCTATTTATCTTTTACTTTCTTATTTTCTGCTTTTATTTCGCGGGTACAATTTCCAGCCAGTATCCATCCGGGTCAGTAATAAAATAAATGCCCATCGCTTTATTTTCGTAACAGATGCATCCCATTTTCTCGTGTAATGCATGTGCTGCTTCTATATCCTCTACTGCAAAAGCCAGATGAAATTCATTGTCACCCAGATTATAGCTATCCTTTTCCCAATCTCGTAGCCAGGTAAGTTCCAATAAATGCTTTGTCTGTCCATCTCCCAGATAAACAAGTATAAAACTTCCATCTTCCTTTTCTTTTCTATGGTCTTCTACTAGACCCAATGCTTCTTTATAGAAAGCAAGCGATTTATCTAAATTTACAACATTAAAATTATTATGTACAAAGGTAAATTTCATATTCCCTCACATTCTGCCGCTTCTGCGACGTTTTAATCAGGAGAATCTTGTGCGTCAGCACAAATTCCTAGATTGAAAGATTTCTTTCAACTTACTCCCGTCTTCATGCTTTCGCACGCGTACCTGCCAAAATTTTTCTAAAAATGCACGCAGTTTTAGAAATACATTTTTTATTATATTATTTTTTTAATAGGAAGTCAAAAGTTTTTCCCTTAAATTGTGTATTCATCGACTGGTATTTCCATTTATTTCATATTCACAATGGTTTCTTGCTTTTTTTCTTTATAACTGCATATATTA